>JBGUIF010000134.1:0-13562 GCA_045112755.1 Anaerobutyricum sp. | reverse complement strand
ATGGAATATGTTGGAATTAAAAGAATCATCATCGGTGAGGAGGGAGAGTACGGCAGGAGGCTGACCCGTTATCTGGAGGGGAAGATTCCTGAGCGGATTCGCCTGATCCACTGTACCAGAGAGGACTTTCTTCCTGTCCCTGAAGAGGGAGGAGACCTCTATATTCTTGGGGATACATTTTATGAGCAGTTTCAGCGTGAAGAGGAGTGGGTTTCGGCCCGGCCGGACCTGATTCATCTGACCTATGAAGACAGTCAGAAGGACCGGGATTTCTGTAGATACCATGCTCCCGGAGAGCTGCTGGACCAGATTCGGAACCGGGGAAGGCCTTTGCTGCAGGAGGAAGCAGGATATCATCCGGTCAGTACGGCCATAGTAGGTCTGTACTCACCGATTCATGAGGAGCATATGCTGGAGATTGCGGAACATTTTCTGTCAGATCAGGACATATTTTTAGGTGTGGAGGATTTAGGAGAAGGCATCAGACAGGAACCGGATATGGGGGACCTGTGCTACTACATCCACCTCAGAGAAGAAAAGATTCTCTCTGTATTGGAGGATCTGCTGCGGCAGGGAGATGGGTTTCGCTATCTGAATTCGCCTGCCATGTATTTTTATCTCCGGGAGCTGACCTCTGACGATTATCAGTGGTTCTTCAGCAGACTGCGTACTTCGGGGAAGTACGGGACAGTCATGCTTGGCATGGGCAATGGATTCTCCTCGGCCCCCTCTGTTTTCTCTATGTTTGACCGGATGATTCTGATTGACTCCAGAACAATGGAGAGGCAGCACAGATTCTGTGAGAGAATGTGTGAGTTTCTCCGTGGGGAGTTTTCTTCCTTCCGCGGGGAAGTGGAAACCGTTTTCAAAGAGGATCTGACGATCTGATGAGATGGGGGATGGGAGGGGTTTTCTTGGACCAGACTGAAAAGATGAGGATGAGACAGGAGGTTCTTTTTCGCATTGACAACAGTGAGGAAGTAACTGACGAGACTGTCTACCGGGAGATTGACCACGTGGTTCTGCACAGTCAGGGAAACGCCTATCGAAGCCTGAAAGAATTGATTCGGCTTCGGGAAGAACTTTTTGATGCGATTCGGGGATTTGACGTGTTGGAGAAATATCTTCGGGATGAAACCGTCACAGAAATAATGGTAATCGGCCCCGACAAGATTTTCGTGGAAAAGAACGGTGTACTGGAAAGGACCAAGGACCGTTTCTACGATGAGGAAGAACTGCAGAGGCTGATTGACCAGATTGTTGCACCGACCAATCGTATGGTTAACGCCTCCTCTCCCATCGTAGACAGCAGGCTGGAAGATGGTTCCCGGGTTCATATCATCATGCCGCCGGTATCCCTGGAAGGGCCTTCCATCACCATCAGGAAGTTTCAGAGAGGGGGGATGACCATGGGGCAGCTGCTGGCATATGGGGAGTTTCCCGCAGAGCTCATCCCGGTGATGGCTGCCTTTGTGAGGGGAAGGTATAATCTGCTGATCAGCGGCGCGACCAATTCGGGCAAGTCCTCCTTGATCAATGCCCTGGCCGGATATATCGGCCCGGAGGAGCGAATCATCACCATAGAGGATTCTGCCGAGCTTCAGTTTTACAACGTGGATAACCTGGTCAGACTTGAGACTAAAAATGCCAATGTGGAAGGAAAGGATGAGATCACCATGGCAGATCTTTTGAAGGCGAGTCTCAGAATGCGGCCGGACCGCATTATTATCGGTGAGGTGCGAGGTGCAGAAGCTGTCAGTATGCTGCAGGCACTTTCCACCGGCCACAGCGGCTCCATGAGTTCTATTCATGCCAATTCATGCCGGGATGCCCTCCGGAGACTGGAGGTGATGTGTCTTATGGGGATGGAGATTCCTTTAGCAGCTGTGAGGGGACTGATCGGTGCTGCTGTGGATATCCTGATTCATCTGAGAAGGGACAGCCGGGGGAGGAGATTGCTCACGGAGATTTGTGAGCTGGAGACTTATGATGGAAGAGATTACAAGATCAGACCCCTGTTTCAACTGGACAGTGATTACAGGCAGAAAGAGCAATCGATACAGGATCACTGTCTGAGGCGGGTTGGTATGCTGGGTAATACTCAGAATATGGAGAATTATGGACAGATGGAAGAATATCTTCAGGCGATGGAAGCTTTTGACCAGGGGAATCGACAGGAGATGGATCTGCCGGATTATTCTGACGGGAGAGATGCTGCTGACAGGGATTGATCTCCTTTGTTATAAGGACTTGCGGTGGCTCCTGCCCCTGCAGATCCTGCAGATTCCTTACATCAGTGCGATGTACAGGATGGAAAATAAGAGAGTCTACCAACAGTTTCAGCGAGAATTCCGGGAGTTGCTGCAATCGATGATGACAGCTCTTCAGGCAGGTTATTCTTTGGAGAATGCCTGCAGGGCGGCCGTCGCTGAACGGCAGTCAGCCCTGAGGCGGGGAGATAAGATTAAACCACTTCTCCTGAAATTGGAGCAGGGACTGGAGCTTCATATTCCTGTAGACCAGCTTTTTGACCGGCTGGCGGAGGAGACCGGCTCAGAGGATTGTCATCAGTTCTCTGTCGTACTCGAGATTATCCGGGGCAGCGGGGGCAATACGGTGGAGATTCTCAGGAACAGCATAGATCATCTTGAGAGAAAGCTGGCAGCAGAGGAAGAGATCAAGGTCTTGCTGAGCGGCAGGATTTTTGAGAAAAATATTATGCTTCTTATGCCTTTTATCCTTTTGCTCTATTTGAGGCTGACCAATCCCGCGTATCTGGGCTGGTATTACAGGTCTCTTACAGGGCATATCGTTATGACAGTGATGATTGCAGGCTGCCTGGGCTGCTACCGGTGGGCAGAAAGGATTATGGATATTGAAATGTAAAAAAATTTCCTGGAAAGATAGAGTGCAGCGTTTCTTTGGAAGACTGCTGCCGGATTCGTGGAAGGAACGGAGGGTATCCGGCCTTGTTCAGCTGATGGGCAAAAGTGATCCCTCGTCAAAGGACCAGCTGCAAAAAAGAGCAGAAGAGTTCCTGTTGACACAGATTCTGACTCTGGCTTTGGTGGCCGCGGCAGGAGTGGTTTTGCTGCTTGGCATCAAAGTCAGGGAGGCTGTGGAAACGGACGCGATTGTTGTGACCAGAAATCATTTTGGACAGGGGGATAAAAGGGTTTCCCTGATACTCAAAGAGGAGAGAGGAGGGGGCAGGCAGGAAAGGTATGAGTGGATTTTATCGGAAGCACAACTGAGCCAGACAGAAAAGAAGCGGTATGAGGACCGTTTTTTCCGCCGGCTGAAAAAGAAGGTGCTGGGGGAGAACAGATCCTGGTCCAAGATCAGACAACCGCTGGATTTCCAGGAAAGTCTCTCTGGTTACCCCTTTGAAATCTCCTACAGAGCTGAGGATGCAGACCTTATATACCTGGATGGGAGTCTGGGTCCCCGGGTTGAGATGCTTTCACCGAAAGAAAGTATTGCCACGAGGGTCCATGTCACGGCAAGATACGGAGACTGGATGATGCAGCGGACCTGGAATGTGAAGCTGATTTCCCAAAAAGAATCCATCAGAGATGATCCCTTCCAAAAGATGAAAGATTACCTGACACGGTTGAACCAGAAGAACCGCGGAAGGAAGGCTGTGACTCTGTCCAGCCAGTGGGAGGGTTATCAGGTTTTCCCTGACCAGTCAACCATAAATCTTCCTCTTTTTGTCGGTTTCTTTATTCTGGCAGGGGCACTGCTTCCCGGGCTTAGAATCTGGAAGATCTGCCAGCAGGGAGATCTGACGAAAAAACAATGTGAAAAAGATTTTTCATCCATCGTGCACAGGCTGGCCCTCTATATGGGGTCGGGATTATCCTTCATGTCTGCAGTGGACAGGATCGGCCGGGACTATGTCAGACGCAGAGAGAGACAAGGGCAGCGATTTGCTTTTGAAAAAATGCTGGTCATGGACAGGCAGATGAAAGCAGGGGTCAGTCAGACCAGAGCCTGCAGGAATTGGGGAGATCAGTTCCGGGGAACCGGTTATCAGAAGCTGGCCTTGATTCTGATTCAGAGTTTTACCCGCGGCACGAGGGAGGCCAGGGCTATGATGGACAAGGAGGAGGCAGAAGCTTTCCGCTCCAGTGTGGATAGAGCGAGAAAAGAGGGGGAAGAAGCATCGACCAAGCTGCTGTTCCCCATGATCATCATGTTGGGGGAAGTGACTCTTCTGGTAATGCTTCCGGCCATTTTACAATTTAATAATTTTTGAGTTATTTTAATTATTTGATCATTTTGGGTTCATCTCTGATTATTTCTAAGAGAGCAGGACAAGGAGGAGTGGTATGACTATGCTGAGGACAATGAAAAAAAGAGTGGCAAGGGCACTGGCGGCAGAAGATGGGATGGCAGTGGTGGAAGTGATATTGATTATCGTGGTACTGATTGGCCTTGTCATCATTTTTCAATCCAATATTAAAGGTGTTGTTGCCTCAATTTTTTCCACCATACAGAAAAATGCAGCCTCTGTAAAATAAGAATTGGCATGCACAATATGGAAAAAGGCAGAGCTTTGTTGGATGGAGAGACTGCTGGAAATAAAAAAGGGCAGGTGGTAGAACTGCTGCTTGGACAGGATGGAATGATTACTATTTATCTTTCATTGGTTTTTCTCCTGATTATGGGTGTAAGCTTCTGTGTAATCGAGGGAGTCAGAGAATATCAGTTAAGCAATCTGGAAGAGGACGCATTTATCAGTGCGGGCAGGGGTATTCTGGCTAACTATGACCGGCAGCTGTACAGCCAATACCAGTTGTTTTTTCTTGATCCCAGGGAGAGGAGCGGCCTTTTGCAGGAGGGGAAAGATATCCTGGATCAAAGATTTGTCTCAAAGGGTTTTTATGCGGCATCCTGCCGAAATCTTGAGGCCGGGGAGGAGGTTTTCGCCACCGACCGACAGGGCAGAGTGCTTCACCACCAAATCAGAGAATTGATGAAATATGAGACGGTGGGGGAAGCGGCAGGACGGCTGACGGAATGGATCGGTCTTCTTCAAAAAGAAGATTATGACAGTCAGAGGGACAGGATTGAAGATATTCAGGACCGTGAAGAGGCAGCGGAGGAAGAGAAGGAAAGCAAAGAAAGGGACGGGAATAAAGAAACTGACAATACAGCGGAGGGAGATGGGAACACGGGAGCTGATGATGGCGGCACAGAGGGACAAAAAGATCCGGCCGCCAGTCCGGAAGGCAGGAGATGGAAGGCCCTAAAAAGTACATTATCAGGCATTATCAGGGCAGGGATCTTAAATTACGTCGTCGACGATCCTAAAATACTTTCCCAGGCGCGTATTCCTGAGGGAGGGCTCCCTTCCCATATGACAGACCAGGGAGGTACATCTTCTGTCAGCCTTCCGGACATATCCTTTTCGGGGCTGGGTTATGTCAGCAGCTACTTTTCTCACAACTTGGCAGAGGATTACAGGGGGCCGGTAACCCTGGAAGATATGATGGATATCCAATATGCCTGCCTTCATTTTAATCACTATGGGGCTGTGGTGAATAAAGAGGCTCTTTTAAAATATGAGATGGAGTACCTCTGTATAGGCAGGAAATCGGATCTTGATAATCTAAAAGGCGTGGTAAGGAGAATCATTCTCCTGCGATTTGCTACGAATTTTGCTTTTGCCTGCAGGGATTCAGAAATTGCGGGGGAAGCCGAAACCATGGCCGATATCCTGGCAGGAGCTGTCGGTATGCCCGCACTGGCATCAGCGGTAAAGGCCAGTCTGATCGGAGTTCTGAGCTATGGAGAAACATTGCTGGACGTCCATACCCTGCTGGAAGGAGGAAGGATTCCTCTTGTGAAATCTTCAGATGCCTGGAATCTGACTTTTTTCAATGCGCCAGAGAAACTGGCAGAAAAAAGCAGGGTTAAGGAGGGCAGATACAATCTTGATTACGAAAACTTCCTGCAGATTATCCTTCTGTGCCAAAGGAAAAAAGTTCGGATGCTCTATAGGATGATGGACTTGATGCAGATGAATATCCGGCAGAAGGAGGCGGGGTTTTTCATGAAGGATTGTCTGTTTTCTTTTAAGTTGAAAGGCAGTCTGTACGCCGGCAAATGGTTTCCTGTAATTCCGGTCTTTGACCTGATTTCTGAAAAGGTGATACATACAGATTTCACGCGGGTTTTCTCTTATTAAGATTAGATCAGAGCATAGATTAATCATGTCATGAAAGAGGGAGCAGCGATTAATATATCTGGAAAATAATGATTTAAGGAAAGGGCGGGGCGGAGCACTCAGCAGAACACAAAAAAAGGACCGCCCCGGCAAAGGGAAAACGGGCAGTCAAAATAATCAAGGTCTCTCCAGGCACAGGTCGTTTATGTAATACGGACAGAATCTGAGTGTTCCGCTCCGCCTTTTCCATGGGATGATATCCTTCGGGAGATTTTTTGTCGATGGTAAGGATCGTTTGTCTGTAGATTACCGGGATGAACAGCATGATAGATGGCTGGTGAAAAGAAAGGGGATATTTCAGAGTGGTGGTGAAAAAGAAAAAAACATTTCTGCCTGTTTTGGGCAGTGAAGGAAGTGCCACAGTGGAGGCTGCTCTGGCCATTCCTGTTTTTTTGATGGCTGTCTGTGCCCTGTTCTTTATTGGTCAGCTCCTTCTGGTTGAGGGAGAGATTCATTACAGCCTGGCACAGGCGGCCAGAACCTGTGCTGATCAGGAGGCGTTGAAGGAGGAGAGTCTGGCAAGGAAGGAATCAGGGGATAAAGAAAAGACATCTGGAAATCAGGATTTGGGACTAAGGCCCCAGAGTATCTTTATGAATGTCTATGACGGCGGATCCCTCTGTGATGCCTGTATTGCAGGAGGCAGCAGGGCAGTTCTTGTTCAGGGAAAGAAAGACTCGTCGGCTGAAACGGTGAGATTGACGGCAAGGTATGTATTGAAGGTACCGGTTTTCCTTTTCAGAACGATTCTTTTCCCCAGAAAGATCAGCCTGGAAGAAAGGATCTTTTCCGGTTATATTCCCCATGCCGGCGATGAGGAAAATGGGAAAAAGGACTGTATTGTTTACGTGACAGAGCGGGGGACTGTTTACCATCGCAGGGCTGACTGCACCCACATTTGTCTGCGCATAAAAAATGAGGAGGGTATCAGATCCATTATGATGCACAGCCGCTACAGGCCCTGTGAGAAATGTATTCCCAGGACAGGGACCATCTCAACTTTGTACATCACTGCAGAGGGGGATTGTTATCATTCCAGTCTGTCATGCAGCGGTCTGAAGAGGACTGTCAAGGCTGTATATCTCAGTGAGATTCCAGGGATGCGGCCCTGCTCCAGGTGTGCTGTGGGAAAATAGAACAGCACAAAACCAGTAACATGGTGGTCAGAGATTGGAGAAAAATAATGGGAAGCACTTGAAGAAGCGTGGTGAATAAAGCTTGAGGCAGTATGGAGGGTATGGTTTAAAGGAGCTTGGAGATTTGTATATATAAGGGAATCAGAAAGAAAGAAAAAGCGGAAGCCGGAAAAGGGGCAGGGACAGCCTTGTGTGATGAAGAAGGAATGATGACGATAGAGGTTTCGGTGATCCTTCCTGCTCTTTGTCTGTTCATTGCAGGGACTGTATTTTTCGTTTTGTTTTTGCTGGATATGGCTGTGGTGAAAAGTGAAACCCAGAGAATTGCCAATGAGGCGGCGGCTGTCTGGAAGACGGAGGGAAAGCTTGCCGGTGGAGATTATGTTTTCGAAAGACTGGAGCAAAGACCCTGGGCAAAGCTTATGACCAGAAATAATGAGAATTTGATGAATCAGGCAAGGAAACGACTTCGGACAAGAATCATGGAAAGAACCTGCCTGGTGAAGAGCGTGAATGCGGAAGTACGGATTCGAGGAAATTATGTTTACGGGATTTGTCAGCTTCATTTCGCCATCCCGCTCAGCCAGGCTGCTGAGTATTTCCTCAGGGACAGCTGGTCATATCATTGCAGAAGCAGGGCTCACATTGATGATATCCAGGAAAAACTCCGGGCTTCCTTTGTGATGAATAGGAGAAAGAAGGGGAATGGAGAATGAGATTAGACTGGAGAGATTTCAGGAAAGTATCCATTGCTATTACAGAATTGAGCTCAAAGAGTGTGGTTATTTTGAAGATGTAGAATACAGGATGTTCTGTCATAATTGCTGGGATGCCTTTCTTCCAATCCTTCTGAGGGAGAGGGATGGCAGAAGATGGGCATTGTACAGAACAGACGGCAGGATTTCTCTGGCGGAGAGAAGCAGACAGAGTGATTTGACGCTGGCAGTCTGCAGGGAGTTGGTGAGAGGTGTGCTGCGAGTCATGGAAATCAGCAGAGAGAATATGCTGGAACTGTCCCATGTGTGCTTTAAGCCAGAATACATTTTCCTGGATATGAGCGGAGGATGCAGCTGGTGTTATCTTCCCTATCCTTCCGAACATGTCAAAACTGACTTTGAAGAATTGGCTGCCTGGCTTTTGTCTAAAGTGAATTATGATGATTCAGAGTCTGTTAAATTTGTCTATTATCTGCACTGGTGTATCAGGAAGGAAGAATTATCAGAAAAAATGTTGAAAAACTGTCTGTTGAATTGTGAAAGTGGTATGACAGGAGACAGCCGGATTGACAGGACAAAAGAGGAAAATGCAGAGGAGGCAAGTCTGGCTGATATTTTTAATTCTGCTGCTGCCGCATCGACAGAAAGGAGAGAAATGTACCGGCAGATGGAAACTGTGGCTACAGATCGGGAAGAAGGCAGGAACAGGAATGGCAGCGAGAAAGGAAAGGATATCCAGGCTCTTCCGATTGATGATTATGGACAGGCATGGAAGGGGAATGTCCATCAGGCTGAGGTCGGATCGGCTTTTTGTCAGGAATCGAAAAAGAGAAAGGCAGGCCGGATCCTGTTATTCGCCATCTGCCTTTTATGCCTGCTGGGAGCGGGCGTGCTTCTCTATATCGGAAATGTTTACAGGTTTACCAGGATGAATGCCCGGGTCATGATGGCCTTCCTGCTGACTGCCTCAGCTTCCGGGACTGCTTCTTATCTGCTCTCCCCTCGCAGGGCCGGCAGACATGACACGGAGGATTTTGATGAGAGCCTGGAAGAAGGAACAGGGGGAACTGGCAGGCCCAGGGGCAGGGAGAATGAGTCCCGGGACGAGTATTTGGGTATAAGAGAAGGAAACCTGGAGAAGGAGGAAAATCTTCTGAACCGGGCGGGTAGGAACGATGGGATGATATCCGGGGAATTATTATCTTATGAAAAGGATGAGCCGGAGGAGGATGGTACGGTGGTCCTTGGAATTCACAAAGCCGACCGGATGCCGGCTCTGCAGGATATTTGTTCCGGAGAAATCAGAATGATTCAGGATGATCCATGGTATATTGGAAGCGACAGAGGAAAAAGTCATCTATGGATTGATACCAGAACTGTCAGCCGCAGGCATGCCAGAATTTACAGGAGTAAAGAGAGTAATGAGATTCTGATTATGGATCTGAATTCCACCAATGGAACCAAAGTCAATGGGATTACGCTGCTTCCGGAAGTGGCCAGGAGTCTGTCTGATGGGGATATCATTGG
This sequence comes from Anaerobutyricum sp., assembly GCA_045112755.1. Taxonomy (GTDB): domain Bacteria; phylum Bacillota; class Clostridia; order Lachnospirales; family Lachnospiraceae; genus Anaerobutyricum. Next base: position 3,948 of record JBGUIF010000134.1, on the reverse strand, counting down.
AATCTCAGAAAAACAGTACAGATTTCTCTCATCCTGACTGTCGAGGAATCTTCCATGTCAGAAATTGACAGATTGCCAATATGATTTATAATGGGATTCAGAATGAGATTCAAGAAACGATTCCAGATGAGATATTTTGTCTGATTCAGAAGAAAAAGATTGAGTGACAAAGGAAAAGATACGATGCAATTCAGGAGAGCGCTTTGTAATATGCTGCGAAAACAGGGATATGAAAGTATTCCGGAAACGGATGGTCTGTGCTGGAGGATGAGAGGGGATGGAGAGATCTGGATTGTTCAGCTTGTCCCGGAACATCTGCCAGGCCAGGCCTTGATTCCGCTGCAGGAAAGAGACCGGTGGGGGAGAGAAGTAGAGAGACGGCAGATGATCATGGAAGGCTGCCGGACAGACCGACAGATGTTGATTCTGCTTTCAGACCGTCCGTCGGAGGAGCAGATTCGAGAACTGGAGCGCTTTCCTCACGCCTGGTACCTGGATAAAAATGATGGAGCCGTCTATCTTTATGAGAACCAGAGAGGGGACTTCCATCATTTGCGGGAGACCACCGAAATTTTCTCTCAGGAGTATGTGCGGGGAAAGAAAGAACATGATCGGCTGGAGATGAAAAAAATGTTTACACCGGTCAATACAGTTCTGATTGTACTGAATGTGTTAATATTTTTGGGACTCAGCCTGCTGGGGGATACGGAAAATGCAGAGTTTATGAACCGTTACGGGGCTCTTTCCTGGGATGCGGTGGTTTTAAAAGGAGAATATTATCGATTTCTGACCTCCATGTTCCTCCATTTTGGAGCCAGCCATCTTCTTCAGAACATGGTGATTCTGGCTGTCCTGGGCAGGAGACTGGAAAGGTTGACCGGGTCCTGGAAGTATCTGATTTTGTACTTTGCTTCAGGAATAGCATCCTCTCTGGCTTCTTTTTACTTCACCCTGCATGGAAATCCCTATGTGGTCTGCGGGGGAGCCAGCGGAGCCATTTTTGGTGTGATGGGAGGCTTGCTGGCACTGATCCTCAAGGATTATATGACTGGAAATCGCAGAAGGACCGGGGAGATTGGACTGAGGGGAATGATTTTTATGATCGCCTGTGCCGTTTCGTATGGTTTTACTTCCACCAACGTGGACAATGCGGCCCATCTCGGTGGATTAGCCGCAGGGTTTCTTTTGATGTCTCTGTTGGATTTTGTGCCGGATTTCTCAAAAAAAAGGGTCTGATTTTTTTGGGAATGTCACTGCTTTCCGTGAGACAGACGAACCATGGACAAGCTGATAAGAGGCAGACAGCAGATAAGCTGAAAAGAGGCGGACCGCAGACAGGCTGAAAAGAGACAGACAGCAGACAAGCTGAAAAGAGGCGGACCGCAGACAGGCTGATAAAAGACAGACGAATAGAATAGAGGTCGATACAAAAAAGAGGATACCCGAGAGCTTTTAAGGGCTGCCGGGTATCCTTTTTTCCTTTGATTCATTATTATAAATCTATCCTTCGGTCCAGAGCCCTGGACAGGGTGACTTCATCGATATATTCCAGTTCGCCGCCGATGGGCACGCCGCTGGCAATCCGGGTAATCCGTATGCCGGTTGGTTTCAGAACCTTGGTGATATACATGGCGGTAGCTTCGCCGTCCAGACTGGAATTCGTTGCCAGGATGATTTCTTTTACAGGCTCTTTTGGATCTGCCTGACTGATCCGATCCAGTAATTCCTGGAAACGGATTTCTTCCGGCCCCTTACCTAAACTGGGAACAAGGGTGCCCTGGAGGACATGATACACACCGTGATACTGCCCTGTCTTTTCATAAGCCGCCAGATCCTGGGTGTGCTCCACAACCATGATGGTGCTGTGGTCGCGTTTGGCACTGGAACAGATGGGACATACTTCCGAGTCCGTCATGGTGCAGCAGTGTTTACAATAGCGGATGTTTTTCCTGGCTTCCACCAGGCTGTCAGCCAGATGTTCCACATGCTCCTGGGGCATGTTGATGATATGAAAAGCCAGGCGCTGGGCTGATTTGGCACCTATGCCAGGCAGCCGCCGCAGCTCTTCGATGAGATTGGTGACCTGAGTTCCGTAATAATTCATCAGAAACCAAATCCTCCGCCTAATCCTCCCATTCCACCGGTAATCTTGGCCATCTGAGCCTGACTGTCTGCCTCCATGGTGCGGAGTGCTTCGTTCGTCGCTGCCAGGATGAGGTCTTCCAGCATTTCGATATCATCGGGATCCACAACCTCTTCAGCGATTTTTACAGCAGTGATTTCTTTTTTGCCGGATACGGTCACTTTGACAACGCCGCCTCCTGCACTTGCCTCGTAAGTTTTTTCTTCCAGAGCCTTGGTAGTCTCCTCCATCTGCTTCTGCATCTTCTGTGCCTGCTTCATCAGATTGTTCATATTGCCAGGCATACCGCCCTGAAAACCACCTCGTCTTGCCATAATTATTTTCCTCCATTCTAATTCAATATATTTATGGTTGAGATGCCCATCAGTCTGATGGGATCTTTGCCTTCTTACTGATGTTTCTTGTCACGACTGATAAACAGTCTGTCATCTAAAATACTATTTTTTATAACACCCTGCTCCACAGACTACTCCACAGTAATCTCCATATGAATTTTCTCCTGGATGCTCTCCAGATCAATTCGCTGTGAGGCGGTGTCGGAATGGTCCTCAAGAAAACATTCAAAAGAAACTTCTCTGCCCAGGTAGTCTGATACCAGAGCGGATAATTCTTTGAGTTTACTTCCGCTGCTTCCCGTAAAATAGGTTTTGGCATTCATTGCTGAAGCATCCTGATTTTCGTCGAAGAAGAGAAGGATCTTGCTGCTGTCATCCATGACAGAGATCCTGGAGTGCTTCAGCATTTTTTTCATGAGCACGGAAGGAAGAGAGGACCGGATTTTGATCCACTGATCAGCAAAATTTTTTAAATCGGTGACCTCCTCAGGCTTAAACCTTTCCTGAAGCCGGTCTTCCATTGTCATGGCCTGCGGGGGAGCTGTGTTTTGAAGACCGCCGGTTCCTGTCTGCAGGATTCCGGAATCTGCTGCCGGGATTCCGGCCGGATTTCCGGGAATGGGCTGGATCGGCTGTCCTGAAATCATGGCGTTTCTCTGGAAAGAACCGGACATGGCCATTTGGCTTAAAGATGTCATCTGCTGCTCCAGCTGGAGTATCCTTTGGGAGAAACTCTCCTGGTCGGCCTCCATATCCGGCCGGCACAGTTTAATAAAACCAACTTCCAGTAAAATACGTTTCTGGGTAGAATTCCTGATCTGGCCGGAAAGGGCAGACAGATTTCTGATGAAACGCAGCAGAGTGGGATTATCAATCATGCCGGTTTCTTCTCTTAGGGTTTCGATGGATTCGGCGGACATATCCAGAGAATCCTCATTTCCTCCCTGGTCTTTCAGAATCAGAAGATTCCGGAGATACCAGAGGAAGTCGGAGAGGAACTGGGACAAGTCGCGGCCTTCTGTGATGACCTGATTCACTGTGCGCAGGACCATGCCGGTATCTGCAGCCAGGATGGATCGAAGCAGGCGGCTGAAAGTGGTCGTGTCCGCAGCGCCGAGCACATCAAGCACTTTCTCATAAGTGAGGGCCTGCCCAAGGTAAAAAGCAATACACTGATCCAGCAGGCTCAATGCGTCCCTCATAGAGCCGTCTGCTGCCCGGGCTATGTAGCGGAGGGCCTTGTCCTCTGCCTCAATGTTTTCCTTTTCCATGAGTTCCAGGAGATGGCTCTCTATGGTGTCGACAGAGATTCTCCGGAAATCGTACTGTTGGCAGCGGGAAAGGATTGTCACAGGAATCCGGTGTTTTTCCGTGGTTGCCAGGATGAAGATCACGTAGGAAGGAGGTTCTTCCAGTGTCTTCAGCAGCGCGTTGAAGGCTCCCGAGGACAGCATGTGAACCTCATCGATG
>JBGUIF010000133.1:0-8420 GCA_045112755.1 Anaerobutyricum sp. | reverse complement strand
ATACCCCAGAATGAAAGTAGCCCCCTAACGGGAAACTCCTGAAAGGCGTTCTGCCAAGCTGGGCTAACCGGATTCGAACCGGTGAATGCAGGAGTCAAAGTCCTGTGCCTTACCGCTTGGCGATAGTCCTAAACGCATCAATATGAGGGTGGATAATGGGATTCGAACCCATGGCCTCCAGAGCCACAATCTGGCGCGCTAACCAACTGCGCTATACCCACCATACTCCACCGACTTCATCGATGAAAAATGTGCCAGAAGGGATTCGAACCCCCGACCCACGGCTTAGAAGGCCGTTGCTCTATCCAGCTGAGCTACAGACACGAATGGAATAACTAAACAATATGTTATTACATCACTGCTGAAAAGCAGAAGCGGGTGATGGGAATCGAACCCACGTATCTAGCTTGGAAGGCTAGTGTTCTACCATTGAACTACACCCGCAGAAGCAGTTAGTCGGGGTGACAGGATTTGAACCTGCGACCTCTTGATCCCAAATCAAGCACACTAGCCAAGCTGAGCCACACCCCGGCATCAATGTACTCCGCACACTGACAAATGCTATTATATCTTACCGATTCTGAAATGTCAATATAATTTTTTACGGAAGAAAAGCCGGTTAAGGAGTGAGACAAAGAGGGGAATCCAGTCCCGATTCCCCTCTGAATACACATCTTTCAATGCAGTGAAAACAAATGATTCCGCACCAAAAAACTTACTTTTATTTCCGAAAAGACGATTATTCCTCAACCTCAGGTTCTGCGTCCTCTGCAGGCTCAGCAGGCTCTTCAGCGGGCTCAGCTGCCTCTATAACAGCCTCTGCCTCATTCTCATCGTCCTCTTCCTCAAAAAAGTCATCATCGAAATCATCGTCAAAGTCATCGTCGAAATCATCCAGATAATCCGGGGACAGGAACTTGTAAACAAGTGCTGCGATTCCTGCCACTGCTGCAACTGCACCGATGATTGCGAGAGCCCATAATACCTTTTTGGACTCCTGATTGTCCTTCTTGCCAAGAAGTTCAGTAATCTTTGCTGCGCCTACTAATTCTTCGAGATTTTTCATCTGTGGAATCCTCCTTATATTTTTTAATAGTATACCACGTTAAGATAATCTTTACCAATACATTTCATGATAAAAAATGAACTTTGTATATAATTATTATTCTGGGATAATTACTCTATTTACAGAATATGAGTTTTCCTGGCTAGACTTTTTTCAGTTTGGCAAAAGAAGCGAACATTTTCTTTTTGCCCACCTTGTCAAACTCCACAGAAACCTCATAATCTCTGCCGCCCCGGACGATCTCCAGGACTTTTCCTTCCCCAAACTTTATGTGGCGGACCCTGTCGCCAACAGCATAATCAAGCTGCCCGGCACCGGTCTTGTTTCTTTTGAAATCATCCAGGCTGTAGGGCTTCCTGCCCCCGGTCCCAAAAAGATACTTTGATGAGCTGCCTCCTGGTTTCTGTCCCAGTGCTGAGCCCGCCCCCGGCCGGCGGCTGCCGAATCTGCGTTCTGAGGCAGTCATATCCTGCTTAAGAAACTCCCCGGGAATCTCATCGATAAAACGGGAGTGGCGGTTGTACTGGTTCTGACCCCGGACCATCCGTCGTTTTGCTGCGCTTAAAAAGAGTCTCTTTTTTGCCCGGGTGATACCCACATAACAAAGGCGGCGCTCTTCTTCAATCTCCGACTCATCGCCTGAGAGGGTTGCTCCATAGGAAGGGAAAAGTCCCTCCTCCAGTCCTCCGATAAAAACATTGCCAAACTCCAGCCCCTTGGCATTGTGAAGCGTCATGAGCAGGACCTTGTTTCCATCATCCTCCAGATTATCGATACCGGCATTGAGGGTGTACATATCTTTCTCTTCCAGGAAGGCCCTGAGGCTTGGGTCATCTGCTTCCTCCTCATAATTGATGATGTCGTTGAGGAGTTCATCGATATCATCCAGCCGGCTTTTGGCTTCATCCGTTCCCTCGCGGATCAGTTCCTCGCTGTAGCCGGTCTGATCGATGATATAGTTCAGCAGAGCACTGATGCTGTTCTCATCCAGGTAGGCACGGAAGTCCCGGATCATGTCGGCAAACCTGGTCAGTTTGGCGGCAGACCTGCCCAAATCCGGTATGGTCTCCGCCTGCATGACCGCGTCAAGGAAGCCAATCTCCCTCTCCATGGCATAGTCCTGTATTCGGTTGACGGTGGTCTGGCCGATCCCTCTTTTTGGCACGTTGATGATTCTTTTTACAGCAATATCATCGATGCCGCTGTCCACCACTTTCAGATAAGCCATCAGGTCCTTAATCTCTTTGCGGTCGTAGAAGCTGATTCCTCTGACGATGGCATAGGGGATGTTTCTCTGCTTGAGCCGCTCTTCAAAGGCCCTGGACTGGGCGTTGGTCCTGTAGAGGATGGCCATATTCTCGAAGCGTTCCCCTCTCATATTGAGAAAATTAATCTGTGAGACCACGCCTTCTGCTTCATCGTACTCTGAGTCATACTCTTTAAAATGAACCAGCTCTCCCACATCATTTTCCGTCCAGAGACGTTTCTCCTTCCGTCCCTTATTGTGGGCAATCACTTCATTGGCTGCCTGGAGTATGTTTTTGGAGGACCGGTAATTTTGTTCCAGCCGGATTACCCTGGCGTCAGGATACTCCTTTTCAAAGTTCAGGATATTGAAGATGTTGGCGCCCCGAAACCGGTAGATCGACTGATCGTCATCACCGACTACGCAAAGGTTCTGAAATTTTCTGGCCAGCATGCTGACAAAAAGAAACTGTACCGTGTTGGTGTCCTGATACTCATCCACCATAATATAGACAAAACGGTTTTGGTAATGCTCCAGAACCTCTGGTCTGGCCTCGAACAGCTCCACAGTCTTTACCAGCAGGTCGTCGAAGTCCAGCGCATTGTTGTCATGCAGCCGCTGCTGATAGCGCTCGTAAATATCGGCAATCTTCATGGACCGGAAGTCGTAGGCCTCCTCCCGGTAAGCTGCAGGAGACTTACACTCATTCTTGGCGGATGAGATCTCAGCCAGGACAGCCCGCTCAGGGAACTGCTTGGTATTGATATTCATTTCCTTGAGAACATCCTTCATCAGGGTTTTCTGGTCCCCGGTGTCATAGATGGTAAAATTCTTCTCGTAACCGATCACGTCGATATTGCGGCGGAGAATGCGGCTGCAGGCAGCGTGAAAGGTAGAGATCCAGATATCCTGGGCGCCGTAGCCCACCAGGTCGTCCACCCGCTCGCGCATCTCCTGGGCGGCCTTATTGGTAAAAGTGATGGCCAGAATATTCCAGGGGTTCACACCTGCTTCATCAATCAGGTAGGCGATGCGGTGTGTGAGGGACCGGGTCTTTCCAGATCCGGCCCCCGCCAGCATCAAAAGAGGGCCTTCTGTACAGAAGACCGCCTCTTTTTGTTCATTATTCAAAGTATCATAAATACTCATGCAGAGTTCCTTTCTTCCTGCATCAGCTTAATTTCTGGCCGCAGTTGGGGCAGAACTTCATGCCGTCAGTCGGCGTTCCGCAATTGGGACAGAACTTGGCACCTGCACTCACATTGCCCTCTGCCGTAACTTTCTGTGGAGCTGCCGCCTGTGGATTGGCCGTTCCCTGCATGTTCTGGGACATCTGGTTCACCATCTGCTGTCCCATCATCATGCCCATGGACATGGAAGCCATATCCATTGCAGCACTGCTGCCGCCAGCACCGCCGCCCTGGGACATAGCGTCAATCATGGAAATCTGCTGATATTTTCCTACATCGCCAACCATGCTCTGTCCGGCAACCTTGTTGATCATATTCTGGATCTCTTCCGGATAGCTTACGGAATTAATCTGGAAGCCTGTGATGGTCAGACCGATCTTTACCATCTCCATATCCAGTTCTTCCTGGATGCCCTTGGAGATCTCCACTGCATTTGACTGGATATTGAACATATCTTTGCCTTCACGGACGATCCAGCGCAGAAGCAGCTGGTCCAGCATGGAGACAACACGCTCTCTGACTTCGTCGGTGGTGTACTGTTTCTTGACGCCGGCAATCTTCTCCATCAGCACCTGGTAATCTCCCACCTTGAACTGGAAGGTTCCGTTGGCCCGGATGGGCATGCCGCCCGGCAGGCTGGGATGGGGCAGATTCACCGCCTGCTTTGTCCCCCATTTCATATTGAATTCCTTGGTGTTGACAAAGAGCACCTCTGCCTTCATGCCGGTCTTAAAACCAAACCGGAATCCCTTGAGTGTTGACAGGAAAGGAATGATGTCAGACTCAATGTCATAGTTACCCTCATCGGTAAATACGCCTTCGATCCTTCCATTATAAAGGAAGACCGCATCCTGGCCCGGACGGATAATCAGGCGGGACCCTTTCTTGATCTCGCTGTTGTCCCATTTATAAAAGATCACGTCATCACGATACTCTTCCCACTCAACTACATTGGCCAGCTGGCCACTGAATAATCCCATATTCTTGCCTCCTTTTAAAGATGTGAAAACCTGTCAGTCCCGCCTGGGCAGATGACGGTTTTCAATCAACAGTATAACTTCACGGTAAAATTACATACCAAGCTTTGCCTTCATGGCAGCCAGTTCATCCTCAACGGCAGCATCCGTCACATCGGCACCGCTGTCATATTTGGCCATCAGGTCTTCAGACGTATCCGGCACTTTGGCATTGAGCTCTGCCTTTGCATTCGCCTCATCGAGCATGCGGTTGGCCTTCTCCTCCATCCGTGCAAATGCATCCAGCCCTCCCTGGGCATCCACATAGGAGGATCCGATCTCGCTGACACGCTCCTTTGTCTTGGCAACAGCCATCTTGGCTTTGATTGCTTCTTTTCTCTCCCTCAGACTGGCGATATCCCGCTCCAGCTTGTCATGCATCTGTCTCATCTGGGAAGCATTTTCTGCCGCTGCCTGGTAAGCCTCGTTCAGAGAAACTGCCTTGGTCTCGAGAGTAGACTTTTTCTGAAGGAATGTCCTGGCATCATCCTCGTTTCCTGCCCTGAGGGCCTTCTCTGCGTAGGAGGTCAGCTTGGCGATCTCTGCTTCATTCTCCGCTACTGCTCTCTTTGCTCTGGCTTCTTCCGCCATAATGGAAGCAGTCTCTGCCTTCACCTGACCCAGATCTTTCTGAAGATCTCTCAGATACTGGTCTACCATCTTCACCGGATCTTCAGCCTTGTCAAGCATAGCATTGATGTTCGATGCCATAATATCCTTAAATCTTTTTAATATTCCCATAATAAAACCTCCTGTCACTATCATTCAAGCCTGTGAAAACATCTGTGTCTCATCTTCAGGCTCTTTCATTTCTGTGCTGCCGTCGTCATCTCATTTGGAGATGTCCTTGTCTAGATTATATCCTATCTTTGTATTTTTGTCACTTAATTCAACAATATTTCATTACAGCCGTCATTCATCATTTTTTCTACTTGTCATATAGTTTTGAAAACTATATAATAAGGAATCATAATTTCAATCCAAGTCAGAAATGCTGTTTTTATCCTTTTGTATATCAGTACAGCAGCCGGCTGCGAAGCAATTATAGTCTGGAGGTCATGATTTGAATAATACGATAGATTGGCTTATGAACCTGATTCAGTCTGAATACATTCCCGCCCAGGATATCCCGGACATAGGACTTTATATGGACCAGGTCACCACCTTTATGGAATCGAAACTGGATTCGTCAAAAAGATATCCTGACGATAAGATTATGACTAAGACAATGATCAATAATTACACAAAAAACCATCTGATCCCACCTTCTGTAAAAAAGAAGTATTCCCGGGATCATATGTTCTTCATCATTATCATCTACTATCTGAAAACCATACTTTCCATCTCTGATATCAAGCAGCTTCTGACTCCCCTTGTGGAGAGATATTTCCCCGAAAACAGGGAAAATGGAATAAGTCTGGAACAGATCTACAGTCATAATATGATAATCAATGAAGAGAGGCTTGATTCGATCAGAGAGGATATTCTGCACCTGTACGAGCTGTCAAGAGGTAATCAGCTCCTTGAGGACACAGATCAGATCTCTGATAAAGAACAGGAGTTTCTCAGTGATTTCGCCTTTATCTGCAGTCTTAGTTACGATATTTATATCCGAAAAAAAATTGTGGAGAAACTGATCGATCTCCACAAAGAAAAGGTTCCTTCACGTCATAAAAAGAAAAAATAACAGTCTAGTCTTCTCTCAGCCTGTCAAAGGTAAGGTCGTAGCCGTCATTCCCATAATTGAGAGTCCGGTTTACCCGGCTGATTGTGGCCGTGGAGGCCCCTGTCGCTTCAGCAACCTCATTGTAGGTGCTGTTCTGGCGCAGCATGCCGGCCACCTGGTATCTCTGTGCCAGAGAGCGCAATTCATTGACTGTGCACAGGTCCTCAAAAAACCAATGGCACTCTTCCACGGTCTCCAGGCTGAGAATCGCTTTAAACAAGGTATTAATCTCTACTGTATCCAGCTTCTTACTCATGATCCTGCCTTTCTGTCTCTCCATTCGGTCTTTTATACTTCCGCCGGCCCCGCAGGAAGTTCTTCAGGGCAGCGCCCGGAGTTCATATCTTTCTGGGGTCAAACCGGTGCACCTTGGTTCCGAACATTCGATTCATATAACAGAAGGAAGGCTTCAGACTGCCGTCCTCCAAAATATCCAGAATCATGAATGTTGGTCCCATAGGCTCAAACTGCCTGGGCAGAGAAATACTCCCCGGATTGAACATGGTGACATGCTCTTCAGGAAATTCGTACCAGGCCGGGCGGTGGGTGTGGCCGAAAAAGACCAGATCTGCTCCCATCTCCTGGGCCCTGGCCAGCAGGTCTTCTGCCCCCCAGCTGATGCCGTGGCGGTCACCGTGGGTCACAAAAGCCACATGGTCCTCCAGTTCAAAAAGTTCCTCTGCATCACGGTCAAAATAATAGTCACAGTTCCCTTCTGCCATATAGACAGGAACTCCGGCCATCTCCTCTAACATCGTAGGCGGTATCTCCATATCGCCGCAGTGAATCAGTCCGTCAATCTCATTTCCGTACTTCTTCAGAACCATTTTCAGATTATCAAGATTTCCGTGATTATCGCTAACTACAAGGTATCGGCTCATCTATGTCCATCCTCTCTATCTTTCGGGAATCCCCTTGGGCCCCTCCCTGAATCCACCGACGCTAAAGGCTATCTGGAAATATATTATACTTGATTTCGCAAAAAAAAGAAACTATACTATTGAAAAACATACTCAGAAATCTCTGTCTTATGCAAGGCCAAAGAAGCTTTGTCAGGGAAGACAGACCAGATAAATCCATGGGATTTGATGCATTATTCAGGAAAGGACAAGCCATATGGACCAAAAAGAATCTCCCATCCTGGTCTTTGATTCAGGGATGGGAGGCATCAGTGTGCTCCGGGAAATCGTCCGGCTGATGCCGGATGAGCATTATATCTATTTCGGCGACTCTGCCAACGCCCCCTACGGGACTAAGGAAATGGAAGAGGTGCGCCGGCTGACCATATCCTGCGTCAACAAAATGGTGGATGAGCGCAAGATCAAAGCAGCGGCCATCGCCTGTAATACAGCCACCAGTGCCGCGGTCAGAACCCTGCGCAGCATGTTTCCCTCCATGCCCATTGTCGGTGTGGAACCAGCTGTCAAACCAGCTGTAATGGCAGAGGAACATCCCCGCATCCTGGTCATGGCCACCCCCTTCACCCTCAAGGAAAAGAAATTCCATGATCTGGAGAAAAGGTATTCGGACCGGGCCCAGATTATTCCACTGCCCTGTCCCGGCCTGATGGAATTTGTGGAAAATGGTATCCTGACGGGGGAAAAGCTGGAAAGCTTTCTAAAGGATCTACTGGATCCCTATCGGGGAAAAGGCCTTACCGGTATTGTCCTTGGCTGTACCCATTATCCGTTCCTCAAGGCGGCCATCCGCCAGGTTGCAGGCCCGGCAATCCCCATCTATGACGGGGGTTATGGCACAGCAAAAGAACTGCGTCGAAGGCTGGAGGAAGCCGATCTGCGCAGGCAGGAACCTGGGACCGCTGCATCCATTGAATTTCTGAACAGTTCCGATGACCCGGCCCTGATTTCCCGCTCCAGGATGCTTTTCTCCCATGAGGAGTTCTAAGTAATTGCTGCTGATGTCAGCGTTTTAAATGGAATCATTGTCTCAAATGGCCCAGCCTCTTTCGGCTGAGCCATTTTTTACTATCATTTTTTGCTACATAGGAAATTACGATTTCCTATGTAGCAAAACCCCCGGAGGTGAGGTCGTCCGGCGGACGACTCCGCGAAGCAGAAGCACCGACCGGTCTCCTCAGCTCTCCAGATAACTGATCAGAGCCTCCATGGAGTTTTTGGCGTCATCGTATCCCCTTTGATATAAAGCCGTCAATTTT
>JBGUIF010000132.1:0-13141 GCA_045112755.1 Anaerobutyricum sp. | reverse complement strand
AAGAAGAGCCCTCCCTGAAGTGCTTTTAAAAGTGGTGGAAGTGAATCAGCTTCTGCACAGCGGGGAAGCCAAGACCGTCCGTGAAGCCATTGATACTGTGGGAATCAGCAGAAGCTCTTATTACAAGTATAAAGATGATATTTTTCCCATGCATGAGAAAATTCAGGGAAAAACGATCACCATTGTGATGGAGATGGAAGACCGGCCGGGCCTCCTGGCAGAGATTCTGCGGAAGGTTGCGGCCTGCCAGGTGAATATTCTTTCCATTCACCAGAGTATTCCGGTGAGGAGTATTGCCCTGGTCACACTCAGTATGCTGGTCCTGCCCATCAGTGAAGATGTTCCTGGTCTTTTTGAGCGGATCGAACACTCGGAGGGCATACATAGTCTGAAAATCGTTTCAGCAGATTAGAATAGGTTAACGTTGACAGACAGGAGGAAGCTATGGCAAATATAGCAGTTTTAGGATATGGCACCATCGGTGCAGGCGTGGTAAAGGTACTGCAGGGGAATGCTGCAGTGATTGAGAAGCGGGCAAAACAGAAGATTCAGGTGAAGAGGATTCTGGATTTGAGAGATTTCCCCGGGGATCCCAATGCGGATAAGATCACCCATGATTTTAAAGACATCCGGCAGGATGCAGAAATTGAGGTGGTGGTGGAGTGCATGGGAGGCCTGATGCCTGCCTATCCCTTCGTCAAGAGCAGCCTTCTGGAAGGAAAGAGTGTCGTGACGTCCAATAAGGAGCTTGTGGCAAAGCACGGGTCAGAGCTGATTGACATTGCTGCCTCCAAGGGAACGAATTTTCTCTTTGGAGCCAGTGTCGGCGGCGGAATTCCTATTATCCGTCCCATTCTGGCCTGCCTGTCCGCCGATGTTTTAGGCAGCATCAAGGGAATCCTGAACGGGACGACCAACTTTATACTTACCGCCATGGAAGAGAGAGGATGGTCCTTTGAGCGGGCTCTGAAAAAGGCCCAGGAGCTGGGATATGCCGAGAGGAATCCCGAGGCCGATGTGGAGGGCTTTGACGCCTGCAGAAAGATTGCAATCCTCACATCTCTGGCATTGGAGCGGCAGGTGGATTTTGAAGATATCTACACAGAGGGCATCACCGCTATCACAGCGGAGGACTTCCGTTATGCTGCCAGGCTCCATCGAAAGATCAGACTGTTGGGTATGAGTATTATGGAAGAGGGAGAGAACCATGCCATGGTCAGCCCCTTCCTGATTGATGAGACCAATCCCCTGGCCAGTGTGCGGGATGTCTTTAACGCCATTCTTGTCCATGGAAATATGTCGGATGACATCATGTTTTACGGAAAAGGCGCAGGGGCTCTTCCCACAGCCAGCGCTGTGGCAGCGGATGTGATTGATTGTGTCAGGAGCAGGGGGCGGCATAAGGAGATTCGCTGGAATCCTGAAAAAGCAGTGCTGTCTCACGACGGAAGCTTTTCCCGACGGTTTTTCGTACGCCTGGAGGACAGTGTCGACAAGGACCAGATCAGGCAGGCCTTCGGCCAGGTTGAATATGTGGTTCTTGATGACCTCGAAGAGAAGGCTTTTGTCACTGGCTTCATGACAGAAAAGGATTTTAAGGCCGCCATTAAAGAAACCGGACGGCTGATCAACAGAATTCGTCTTGACTGATTAAAGGAAAACCGATAGAATAATCCAGGCGCAAGCCAATAGACATCAGGGCTGTTACTGTGCCTGCCGACATAGAACCCGCCAAGAGGATAAATAGAGATTCCTCGTGCAATAGGAGGAGAATAAGGTTGCTGATTGTAAAGAAATTTGGAGGTACATCCGTTGCCAACAAAGAGAGAATATTCAATGTGGCCCAGAGATGTATCGAAGATTACCAGAAGGGAAATGATGTTGTCGTTGTTTTATCTGCTATGGGAAAATCCACAGATGAACTGATTGAAATGGCCAGAGATATTAATCCGTCGCCGTCCAAAAGGGAGATGGATATGCTTGTTACCACCGGAGAACAGATTTCGGTATCCCTTATGGCCATGGCCATGGACTTCATGAGAGTTCCCGCAATATCCCTCAATGCTTTTCAGGTAGCCATGCACACGACGCACCGCTATGGCAATGCAAAGCTTAAGAGGATTGACACTGACCGGATCCGCAATGAACTGGAGCAGAGGAAAATTGTGATCATCACCGGCTTTCAGGGCGTAGATAAATTTGACAATGTCACAACCCTGGGACGGGGAGGCTCTGACACCACGGCGGTTGCCCTTGCGGCAGCTCTTCACGCGGATTCCTGTGAGATTTATACTGACGTGGACGGCGTCTACACTGCCGACCCCAGACTTGTGAAAAATGCCAGGAAGCTTGATTGCATTACCTATGATGAGATGCTCGAGCTGGCTACTCTCGGCGCCGGCGTGCTTCATAACCGCTCTGTGGAGATGGCAAAGAAATACGGGGTGCAGCTTGTTGTCAGATCCAGTTTGAATAAGAATGAAGGAACTGTGGTAAAGGAAGGAGCTAATATGGAAAAGATGTTGGTAAGTGGCGTCGCAGTGGATAAGAATGCGGCAAGAATCGCAGTGATTGGATTGAAGGATGAGCCGGGAATCGCTTTCCATCTTTTTAATGCTCTGGCCAGCAAGAAGATTAACATAGATATCATTCTTCAGTCTGTGGGCCGTGACGGGACCAAGGATATCTCGTTCACCGTGGAGGAAGATGAGGCCGACGAGGCAGTGGCAGTTCTTCAGAAGAGCTTCCCCAAGAGCGAGTACAGGAACATTGACCTGGACAAGAAGGTGGCCAAGCTTTCCATCGTGGGAGCCGGTATGCAGACCCACTCCGGTGTTGCTGCCACCATGTTCGAGGCCCTCTACGATGCAGGAGTCAATATCCGTATGATTTCTACCTCCGAGATCCGGGTAACGGTTCTGATTGATGAGGAGAATACCGAAAAGGCCCTGCGGTCAGTTCATGACAAGTTCTCTCTTGGCGATTAGTCAGGAAGAGCTGTGCCCTCCAAAAAGGAGAAAGCCGGGGAAATATACCTTTGACAAGAACAATGTTATTCTTTCAAATAATGTTTTATTTGCTGAGAATGTGTAATTTTATTGAATAAGATGCTAAGAAGTGTGAAGATTCCGGTTTTCTCACTTCTTTTTTTGTGTTAAAATGTTACAAGTATTATAACGAATTACAGGCTGCTTTTTACGATTTCGTCATAACCATCGGTTCAGGTCAAAGGCAGACTGTGTGAGGTGTGTGCGATGAAGAGACAAGATTATTTATCCTGGGACGCCTATTTTATGGGTGTGGCTCTGCTCTCTGCCCAGAGAAGCAAGGATAATAATACCCAGGTGGGGGCCTGCATAGTTGATCCCAATAACAAGATTCTTTCCATGGGCTACAATGGTATGCCCACGGGCTGCAATGATGACAGGATGCCCTGGGAGAGAAGAGGAACCCCCCTGGATACAAAATACCTTTATGTGTGTCACGCTGAGTTAAATGCGATTCTGAATTATAGTGGGGGCAGTCTTCGGGGAGCCAGAATCTACACGACGCTCTTCCCCTGCAACGAATGCTGTAAGGCCATCATCCAGGCGGGAATCCGGGAAGTGATTTATTACTCCGACAAATATGCCGCGACAGATTCCATTATCGCATCCAAGAGGATGATGGATATGGTGGGCATTGTCTACCGTCCTTATCATAGAGAAGAGAGGGAACTCCTCCTGGAATTATAGACGGTCCTGGGGCTCTTGACCCCCGGCCGGGAATCAAAAAGAAAGACTTGACACGCAGACTCCGTCATGATATATTAGCTAAGGTTTGAAAACAAAGAAGAGTGTCCACTCTCACCTTAGCACAATGGTGACTCGGGTTAATAAAAGCGCATAGGACCGTTCATTTCATAACTGCGGCAGACTTCAGGTTCGCAGGGGAAAGAGACGTTTGTGCTGGTTATGGTGGATAGTCTTTGCAGCTATCCATTTTTTGTTTTACTTACTGGATTATTTATTATGGAGGTGTAATACTATCAACGAATTGATGATTAATGAGCAGGTTCGGGACAGAGAGGTAAGGGTAATCGGCAGTGACGGGACCCAGCTTGGTATCATGTCCGCAAAAGAGGCGATGAAGATTGCCCGCGAACAGGAGCTGGATCTTGTAAAGATTGCACCGCATGCTAAACCACCTGTGTGTAAGATTATTGATTACGGTAAGTACCGTTACGAGCTTAGCCGAAAAGAGAAGGAAGCGAAGAAAAAGCAGAAGACGATCGACGTGAAGGAAGTCCGTCTTTCTCCGAATATCGATAAGAACGACCTGAACACGAAGGTGAATCAGGCCAGGAAGTTCCTTTCTAAGGGAGACAAGGTCAAAGTGACACTGCGTTTCCGGGGCAGAGAGCTCGCCCATGTAAATACCAGCAAAGTGATTTTAGATGAGTTCGCCAGTCAGCTTGAAGATTGTGCTGTAGTGGAGAAAAAACCGAAATTTGAGGGGAGAAGCATGATCATGTTTCTCACTCAGAAGCGGTAAGGTGTATTAGACAGGAGGAAGATTGTTATGCCGAAGATGAAGACCAAGAAAGCTGCTGCAAAGCGTTTTAAAGTGACGGGTACCGGAAAGTTAAAGAGATATAAAGCTTACAAGAGTCATATTCTGACAAAGAAATCTCAGAAGAGAAAGAGAAATCTGAGAAAGCCGGCTATGACCGATGCATCTAATGTCAAGAACATGAAGAAGATTTTACCGTATCTTTAAGATTTATATCAGGAGGAATAAATAGATGGCTAGAGTAAAAGGCGCACTGGGCGCAAGAAAAAGACATAACCGTACATTAAAACTTGCAAAAGGATACAGAGGAGCAAGATCCAAACAGTACAGAGTAGCGAAGCAGTCTGTTATGAGAGCTCTGACAAGTGCTTACGCCGGAAGAAAGCAGAGAAAGAGACAGTTCAGACAGCTCTGGATCGCCCGTATCAACGCAGCGGCCAGAATGAATGGTATCTCCTACAGCAAGTTCATGTATGGACTTAAGCTGGCAGGCGTAGAGATCAACAGAAAGATGCTCTCTGAGATGGCAATCAGCGATCCGGAAGGATTCAAGGCACTCGCAGAGCTTGCAAAGAGTAAGGTGGCTTAATGAAGATCAGGTCAGCGGATGTATTGTCTGCTGGCCTTTTTTAATAAATAAATGACTGTTTAACTGTCAAATAACAAGATAATTTTTTACAGATCATATGTAGCTGTTCAGTGACCGCGACCACATAAATATGTAGACTGTTCAGGATTACATTCGATCGCACCTTGGAATATATCTTTGGGAAGGAAAGATGTCAGCCTGCCAGGGATATAGGTTTCAGTGATGAAAGGAAAGGGGAGAGAGAATAAGTGTTAACCAGAATTCGGCGAATAGGATATTTTATTGTGGTGTGTATTCTCTGCATGAGTGTAGTACAGCATGCAGATGCAGCGGGCTTAAAATATAAGTCCGGTAAGAACTACAAGGATTATACCGGAAAGAAATATACGATTTATTTTGAGGGGAATAAGATCAGTACGGCCAACCGTTACGGAATCAAGGTGGGAAGTGATATTCTCGTTCCTTATAAGAAAGTACTCTGCGACAGTGCTTTCCATCTGTCGGCTGTCACGGGAAAATATAAGAAGATGAAGATTGTGGGCTTCATGAAAAAGGGCAGGATTGTCCGCTTCATCCTCAATAAGAAGTTCATGCTGGTTAACTCCGGAAGGAAAACCATAAAAACGGCCCCCAGATACTGTAAGATCGGCAAAAAAAAGATGATTTTCGTGCCTTTGAAGGATCTGGTGGAGGCCTTCGGTTACACCTATAAGTTCTATGAAGAAGGAAGTAAGGTGTCTGTGTTCAAGCCTCAGAAGGCGAAGAAGAAGAAAGCAGCGCCTAAGAAGACAGCGGTTAAGAAGACTGCGGTCAAAGCGACCACAGAAAAGAAAAAGAAGACCACTGCAGTCCAGCCGCCTGTCTATGCCACAAATCTTCAGTCCAAGGTCTTTATGAGCATGACACCCTATCAGTTTATTGCGAAGATGGGCCCCATAGCAAGGGCAGATTATAAGAAGACAGGTATTCTGGCTTCCGTCTCCCTGGCACAGGCAATCAACGAGAGCGGATGGGGAAGGACAACTCTCTGCCAGGCTTCCAACAATATGTTTGGTATGAAGTGTTCTCTTTCCGGCAATACCTGGTCCGGGTCTGTGTGGGATCAGAAGAGTTATGTTGCCATCAGGACCACTGAGGAGTACGGTGGAAGGAAGGTGAAGATCACAGCCAAGTTCCGCAGATATCCCAATGTGGCCAAGTCGGTGGCTGACCATTCTGCCTACCTTCGTTTCGCAAGAG
This sequence comes from Anaerobutyricum sp., assembly GCA_045112755.1. GTDB lineage: Bacteria > Bacillota > Clostridia > Lachnospirales > Lachnospiraceae > Anaerobutyricum. Next base: position 6,762 of record JBGUIF010000132.1, on the reverse strand, counting down.
ATGGCAGTGGATATCGTTATGCAGGGATCACATCGACGACCAGTTATGTCCGTCAGCTGAAGATTATACAGAAAGGCGGATACTGTACCTGGTCCAGTTATATCTCTGAGTTGACGTCCATCATCAAGAAATATAATCTGACCCGGTGGGATAAGTAAGTTCAGACCGGTTGTTAAAGACAGGGAAGAGTATTTCGGATACCATGCAGGCTATTCCACCATTATTTATGATAGAAGTTGGAATTATAAAGAGGAGCAGCCGCAGTGCTATGCGGCCGTCCGCAATATTTTCCTGAATCATTGGATTCGGGCAGGTTATGTCAAAAGAGAGAAGACAGTGAGACATTTTACTGTGATAAAGTGAAAATATAATGGAGATACGATGGGATTTCCTGCAGGGAACTTTATTCAGCAGGGCTGTATTCCGGATTGATGCCGGTTTACTGCCCTGTTGTTTTTTTTATTTCCTTATGTTAGGATATAGCATGAAGATACGCATATGAGTGCGGTGATAAAGAGTTTGTTCGAATAAGGATACTGATATTATATGGGTTTATTTTTTAAGAAAAAAAACAAGGGAAAAAGTGAAGTATACGCAGATACAAAAGCAGAGAAAAACGAGGGAATGGATACGGTAAAGCAGAGAGAGACTGATTCCCCGGGTGAGGAAGTCCCGGATCAGGAGACCGGCCAGGCCGGCGGCAAAAAGGTCAAAGTCATGGATTCCAGGGGAGAATACCTTTGGAATTCCATCGATGATTTCTCCCGGTCGTCCAACAAAGAAGTGCGTTCCAATCTGCAAATACCGGGATTTTATATGGGTTCAGGCAAAAACATTCCTGAGATGTCAGATGAGGTCACGGAGGAATTACTGGCTGATATTCGCAGCGGTTCTACAGAGGTTCATATTGATGATCTGAAAGTCAGCAGATCAAAAGAAGATTTTGAGCCTGTCCAATATCAAAGACGACGCCGAAGCAGCCGGAGGGCAGAAGACAACAGTCAGGAAAGCGCCCCTGTAAAATTGACTGCTCAGGAAAAGTATGATATTTCCAGAGGAAGATCACGTCTGGATCCAGTACTGATGGAAACAGCAGGGACTGGTGAAAGTGGACCCGGACATACTGCCAAAATTGGAAAAGATCCGTTGATGGAGAAAACAGCCGGAAAAAGACAGCCGGAAAAGAAATCTGCTGTGGCAGCGAAAGGGCAGAAGGATGAGAAGGCCGTTTTGACAGCGGAAGTGCAGAAGATAGAAAAACCTGCTGAAACAGTGGGAGGGCAGACAAAAGATAAATCCACTGAGACAGTGGGAGGACATACAGAAGACAAACCCGCTGTGACAGCGGAGGTGCAGAAAGAAGAGAAATCCGCTGAGACAGCGGGGGGACAGACCGAAGAGAAACCCGCTGTGACAGCGGGAGGACAGACCGAAGAGAAATCCGCTGAGACAGCGGAAGGACAGAAAGAAGAGAAATCCGCTGAGGCAGCGGGAGGACAGACCGAAGAGAAATCCGCTGAGACAGCGGGAGGACAGGCAGAAGAGAAACCCGTTGGGGCAGTGGAAGGACAGACAGAAGAGATACTCCCTGTGAAGAAGGAAGCCCCGGAAGAACTTTCTCAGGAAGACAAATGGGGGTCTGAGGAAGAAGATGATGATGACGACGAAGACTCCGGCGATATGGATTCCGCGGGGCGGTCCATCCTGTCCATGCTTTTTTCCCTGTTTCTGGTTGGCCTGGTGGTGGTTTTTGTCTTTTCCTTCAATAGATTTCTGAAGGGAAGGACCTATCATAAGTTGGAGATGAGTCCTGAACTCGGTCTCGAAGATCAGTATAATGCCAACGTCCAGTACCTGAATCTGGATAAAGATTTTCTGTCTTGTTTCATCGTGATCAAGGAGCTGCCTCAGGAGGGGATCAGTGAGGATCTGATTCCCGGGAAAAAGACCAATTCCTCTGTTCCGGTAAAGAGCGGCCAGATTATGCGGGCCAGCTGCCGGGGCAACTATCAGGACAAAAAATACTATCAGTTGGAAAATGGGATGTATATCACTGCAAACGGCAAGAATGTGGAGCCCTTGTTCCTCTATGTTCCGGTGTCCGGATCTCTGGCCATCACCCATGTCAGTTCCAAGGGTGTTCAGCTTCGGCTTTGGCCTGATTTCAAATCCGAGACCAATATGGTGAGATCTGTCTTTGTGGGAGATGTGGTGAATGTGACTGGCCGTCTCGTTCTCTCTGATGGCAAGACCGGTGCTTACGTCACTGATGAAGGATATTTCATCATCGACAATGAAAAATATTTTGAAGCCCATGTCAAGGATCCTTCCAAACCGGCAGCGGCAGAGGAGAAACAAGAGACAAAAGAAGATTCTAAAGAAAATAATAAAGAAGAAAAGAAAGAGGATAACAAAGAAGAAAATAAAGAAGATAATAAAAAAAAGACAGAATAATCAGTCGAATCAACCTGGAAAGCCTTATTTTGGGAATTTTAAAGAAGTGAAAATAGTGCTTGCATTTAAAAATTCTCCATGATATAATAGCATTCGTGAGTGAGAGCTCATGAATCTATAAAGATGCAGTCTTGGCGGAATTGGCATACGCGCTAGACTAAGGATCTAGTCCGGGCTTACTGGGTGTGGGTTCAAGTCCCACAGACTGCATTATAAAACCGAAGGACCGATGGTTCTTCGGTTTTTTTCATGTAATCAGGATTATTCCAGATTTTCCTGGCATGCTGTCCTGCAGAACAGGAATAACTTCCGGCTTTTGTTCTGTTTGACAAAGTAAACATCTTACTCTATAATTGACGATAATTGTTTAAAAGACTGAGATGTCTTCATTCCCGGAGAAGAAGGAGATGCAGTCTTTGCTTGAATGAACATCGATTATGACAGGAGAATACTATGCAGAAAGTATTTCAGGAGGCAGATATCCTTCTTCCGATAGATGGGATTGATATGAACAGATGGGCAGTGGTGGCTTGTGACCAGTATACCAGTGAGCAGGATTACTGGGAGGAGGCGGAGGCCTTTGTCGGTCAGGAGCCGTCCACTCTGGACATGATTTTACCCGAAGTATACCTGGACCGGCCGGACACGGAGGAGAGACTGGACAGGATTCATCAGGCCATGGAAAAGTATGAGAGAGATAAGCTTTTCCAGTGCTTGCCCCAAACGATGATATATATAGAAAGAAAAGACAGCAGCGGCAATGTCCGTCAGGGACTGATGGGATGTGTGGATCTGGAATACTACGACTATTCCAGAGACAGTGGATCCCCGGTGAGAGGCACAGAGGCTACCGTGCCATCCAGGCTTCCCGCCAGGGTCAGGATCAGAGAGGGGGCTCTGCTGGAACTTCCCCATATCATGCTCCTGATCGATGATGACGCCCGGACTGTGATTGAGCCGCTGGCTGCCATGAAAGACCGGATGAAGACCCTCTATAATTTTGATCTGATGCTTGGCGGAGGACATCTTACGGGTTATCAGCTGGAACATGAAGAGATTCACCAGGTTCTCTCAGCCCTGGACAGGCTGGGAGATCGGGAAGCCTTCACCCGTAAGTATCAGGCTGAGGGGCACCCTGTGCTGACTTATGCGGTGGGGGATGGCAATCATTCCCTGGCAGCGGCCAGACTGTTCTATGAGACCATGAAGGCGGCGGAGCCGGACAGAGATTTCTCAGGCCATCCGGCCAGATATGCGCTGGTAGAACTGGTAAATCTTCACAGCCCTGCTCTGGAGTTTCAGCCCATTCACCGGATCGTCAAGGGAGTGGATGTGGAGAAGATGATGGCGGACATGAGAGACCAGCTGGACTTGACAGGTCCCATTAAAGAAAATGAGGAGGGTGTGGATGCCGCTGGCAAAGATTCTGATGTCCAGTCATTTGTCCTTGTAAGAAAGGGCCGCCGCAGCAGATATGTGATTGGCAGGAAGAGGGCAAAGCTGACAGTGGGCAGTCTGCAGAGATTCCTCGATTCCTGGTGTGACAGCCACGGAGGAGAGATTGATTATATCCACGGAGAAGATGTGCTGGAGACACTGTCCATGCAAGAGGACGCGGCAGGATTTCTCCTTCCCGGTATGGAAAAGAGTCAGCTCTTTCCCACAGTCATCTTTGATGGGGCTCTGCCCAGAAAGACATTTTCCATGGGGCATGCCCAGGATAAGCGTTATTATGTGGAGTGCCGAAGGATTACAGAAAAGTAGAAAAGGGCTTTCCCGTTAACAATTAACAAAAAAGACAAGGATCCCCATGTCCTGTGTTGTGTCAGTTGCTGGCATCCTGTTCATCTGTTGGACTGATTTCAGTCCGTCCCAGAACGTAAAGACACCAGCAAATGACAAACACGTAGGACATGGGGATCCTTGTCTTTATCTTAAGTATTTGATTCGCTTTAATACGACAGCCCTGTCATAACAAACAAAAGCCGTACTTCCGCTAAGAAGTACGGCTTTTGGCATAATGTCAACAATTATTATAACAAGATCCAGTCAGGTAAGACCAGCCGGCAGGCTGCCCAGGGATGCCTTAGCGAGCCTTATTCTTTAAGGTAAGGTGCTTAGGCAGGCCGTTTGCGTAGTAGGGCAGCAGGGAACCGATGATCAGAGGACTTGCATAAGTAAGGAACTTTTCACTGACGTAGGTTCCGTTCTCAGAGATCCATGTCTTAGGCACCTTGCGTTCTACATTGGCAATCTCATGGATATCATATCTCTTGTACTGTACAAGATAAGGCTCGTCGGAAAGTCTCTCGATGATGACCATCTTTCCTGTGTCTCCTTCGAAGGCAGCCTTGGCAGCCATGTAACCACAGTTGTAAGCCTCGTCGATATCTACTCTGGAAGCAAGGTGAGTAGCACATCTCTGCAGGGTGGAGAACTCGATGGCTCTGGATTTAAGGCCAGTCTCATGAGTGATCAGGTTTGTCAAGTAAGAAGCACATCCGGAGAGCTGCTTGTGGCCGAAAGCGTCCACGTAGTCATTGCTCTGGCCAAGCTCGCAGACAAATCTGCCGTCGGCAACCTTGATACCCTCGGAAACTGCGATGACAACAGAGCTCTTCTCCTCTGCCAGCTTCTTCACTTTTGCCATGAAATCATCCACGTCAAAGGTTACTTCCGGAAGATAAATCATGTCGGGGCCGGAGCAGTCAGGACCTTTGGAAAGAGCGGACGCAGCGGTGAGCCATCCGGCATGGCGGCCCATGATCTCAACGACACAGATGGTGGGCTTGGCAGCGCCGAAGCTCTCGTTATCCCTGATGATCTCTTTCATGGATGTGGCGATGTACTTGGCAGCAGAGCCGTAACCCGGACAGTGGTCTGTCAGAGGCAGGTCGTTGTCAATGGTCTTCGGAATGCCCATAAACTTCTGGGGCTTATCATGGATATCCGCATAGTCAGACAGCATCTTGATGGTATCCATGGAATCGTTTCCACCATTATATAAGAAGTACTCGATGTCATATTTCTCAAGAATATTGAAAATCTTTTCGTAGACATCTTCATGTCCCTCGATTTCCGGCAGTTTATAACGGCAGGAGCCAAGGAAAGCAGAAGGAGTTCTCTTTAAAAGAGAAAGGTCTGCCGTGGACTGGATATAGTCATCAAGATCGATCAGATCTTCTTTAAGAAAGCCCTCAATACCGTGATGCATACCATAAACTTTTTTAATACCTGCCTTTTTGGAAGCTTTGATCACGCCGGCAAGGCTGGCATTAATTACTGCTGTAGGTCCGCCAGACTGGCCAACAATAACATTTCCCATGATAATTCCTCCTAAAATTCATAAAATACTTGTGTTAATGCCAGAATAATATGGCATATCGTGAAATATTATATCAGTTTCAACCCGCGAAAGCAAGGTCCTATTGTTGTTAACGGCCCTGACGCAAGGCTCCTGTTTTCGGAATTTCTTGTTTTTTGGAATCATTTTCCGTCTCCTGCTGGATTTTCTCCAGTTCCTCCCTGGAGTAGGGGTAGTTGAATTCCCGCAGGATACGGTCCACCGTGTAGCCCCTTCTGAAGAGATGACGGACGGCGTCGCCATAGCCGAAATTTTTTACGAAATTCTGAAGAGCCGTCTGGAAAATGTCTGACATAATCTGTCCTCCTGTACTGTGAGGGGCAGGACATTGAGTCTTGTATTCTCTGCCCTTTTCGTGCTTTTCAAATGATAATTGGATTATAGCAGATTCTTTGTTTTATTGCCTCATTATTCTGCTTTTATGACAGGCCGGGAGGGTTCTTAAGGCACTATTTTCATTGCTATTTTCCGTAAATAATGGTATTGTGATAAAGTATGCAGATAATGCACAGATAGGCAGAAAGCAGGGAAAATGGGAAAGGAGGAAGGCCTGTGGATTTCGAATATTTTATGGAAACTTACGGTTTTACACCGGATGATCTGGACAAGTTTTTTGAGGAGAAAAAATACCGACAACTGAAACAGATGCTCAATGATCTTAACGATGTAGATATGGCAGAATATCTGGAACAGCTGGAGTCGGAAGATCATGAGCGGGCCCTTCTGTATTTCCGTATGTTAAGCAAGGATAATGCGGCGGACGTATTTTCCCATCTTCCTGTTGAAACGCAGGAGAACATCATCAATGACGTCAATGACCGGGAGCTCCGTAACATTATCGATGAGCTCTATGTGGATGATGCTGTAGATATGCTTGAAGAACTGCCGGCCACCGTGGTCCGCCGTGTTCTGGCCAATGCCACCCACGAGACCAGGAGCCTGAT
>JBGUIF010000131.1:0-2217 GCA_045112755.1 Anaerobutyricum sp. | reverse complement strand
CTGCACCAGATGTTCTGAATATTAATATACTCTACTCCTATTTTTGCATGAAATTTCACGCAAAATTCAAAATAGTCTTCCTTAATTTATTGAGGTATTACACCCTAGCAGTATTTTATCAAGGTTCAGTCAGTAAGATTTTCGATAACGGCGTCTATGTCTTCAAGAGTCACACCAGCCAGATTAAGAATTCTTTTCTGCAGTTTGGTAGGCAAATATCGACGGGCATACGTTCCTGTTAACAAATCCTTATCGGCTCTGATCTCTTCCAGCAAATCCACCACAGCCGGAATGCTGTTCCTTTTCTTTTCACGCAGACGTGCTGTTTCCGTTTTTGTAAAGAGCTGCGTCCTTATGACGGAAGCAACAAACCAAATCAGATTTTTCGCATGCATTGAATTTTCGGAGTGAACCCCGATTTTATCCATGCCAAGCCAGCTTTTTAATGCTCTGAAAGTCTTCTCAACACCGTCTCTTCTGACAAGAGTTTCGATCGTCTCCGCAGCCGTCATTTCCTGATCGGAAACGTACACAATATAACCGCAGCATTTGTGAGCTTTATCGATAGCCGCCGAATTCCTTTCGAATGAATCAATCACATATGCCGGCACGCTGGCAGTCTTTCCTGATCCTCTTCCGCGCTGATTAACTTTTAGTGTGCCATCCTCATGACAGGAGATGTTAAAGTATTTGCGATACCCCTTAAGATTTTCACCTGTCATGCGGGTTCTCTTTTCCATATTTTTCTTCAGGTTATTCGCCTTTCCAATCAGATCGTTTTCCAAAGCGTATCGGTGGCTTGTTTCCAGTTCAGAATCCCACACAATATGGAACCAGCTTTCCTTTTCGTCATCCGGGAAGATTTTCTTCTTTACAGTCAGTGCGAACTTCCCATTTTTCAACATGAAATTGGCAGATTTTTTGACTTCGTCGATATGATTATCGAGAACCTCATTGGTGATATCCATGTTCTTTTTCAGCAAAAAGATAAATCCTATTCCCTTGTCCCTGAGGTCTTTGATATTGTCATATGAGACATACCCACGGTCAGCTATGACCGCAATGCTGATGTTATCTTCTGTGGTTTTGTTTCGTTCCTGATGCCTTTGTTTCGACTTTTTTAACTCGCTGAGACAGTCAAACATATTTGCCGCCTCACTGATGTCATTGATTGAGCCGGGATACACGTTAAAAGTTATTGGAAGCCCGTCTTTTTGGCGAATCACATATTCCGTATTCACCTGATCTTCTTCAGGATCATCTTTTGCGTGTCCCTTCTGAACAAGAAACACTCCCTTCGCCCGGGAGTTTGTATTTGTGGAGTCATAACACACAAAAACACGGCCATCTCCAAGAGCCACAGGAGCCCAGGAATTTTTGAATTTATTGATGAGAGACAGCGATATCTCCTTTTCAAAAGCGCTGATAAAGCTGTCGCTCCGGATACTATCTGAGAAAATAGCATGGCTGGCGGCCCAATGCGGAAAATGCTGCATCACTGCCGTTTCACCGGAAATCATGTACATCGCCAAATCCATGATTAGCTGGGTGTTTTCTGTTCCGAATACATCCAGAAGGACATCATACAATCCGGACTCTTCCGCCAGTTTGTCTACCACTGCATACAGCCCCACTGAAATGCAGTCAAACCTTTGCGGGTATTCCTTGCGCGCAGTGGCAGCTTTGTCGTCCTGAGTATTTTGCGAAGAACCTTTATTTGAAGGAAAGATCTGGTAGTAAGTCGGGTTTGCGTACATGCGCCGATCCTTTTTCCAGTCACTGCCCGGACATAAAATCACACCAATGCATTCCTTTTTATGGTCTGCTCTTTTTCCGGTTCCGTTGGCCTTATCTACCCAGGTAGTAGTGGCGTTCCAGTAAACATACCCCTTCGCCGTCACAGAAACGCTCTTGGGAATGCTCACAATATTGTCTTCAGTCTTCGCAATTCTGCCCATAAATCAGCCCCTTTTGCTAGGGTATATTTTACACCCTAGCAAAAGGAGCGTCAACAACTTTTATGCAATTTTTTCATACTATGGGAAACCGCATGACACAGCCATTTTGGTGTGTCTGGTGTATTTGAAAAATAGGGGAAACTAGGGGATAATCCTCAATAAATTAAGGGAATATCCATATAGAACCATTCAGATATTAGAAGCCGTTTAACAATGATTAAACTGACCTTAATTGAGGCAGATCTCGTTTTAAGTTAAA
>JBGUIF010000130.1:0-5352 GCA_045112755.1 Anaerobutyricum sp. | reverse complement strand
ATGGCAATGGCGATCGGAGGAACCATACCACCGGCCATAACAGCTGCCATGATCATAAATCCCTGGGGACTTTCTTCTGTTGCCGTTGCGAGAGCAGCTGTACCAAATACATAGGAAGCCTTGTTGAACGGGCCGCCCATATCAATGGACATCATACCACCGACAACTGCTCCAAGAAGGATTGCGTTAGCTCCGCCAAGAGAGCCAAGGGCATTGGCCAGCAGCGTGTTCAGCCATGCAAAGATCGGGTTGATGGCAAACATCACGACACTGATCAGTGCAAGTCCGCCCACCGGATAGATCAACATTGGACGAAGACCATCCATGGATGCCGGCATATTCTCAGTAATCTTCTTCAGGCACAGTACCAGGTAACCAGCGACAAAACCTGCAAACAGAGCGCCGATAAAACCACCGGAGACTACGGCAACTTCCTTACCGTTAACGCCTGCGATAATCGAATTAAAAGATGTACCCTGAGCAGCAATCCATCCACCGACAAAACCAGGCATAAGACCAGGTCTGTCAGCGATACTCATGGCGATGTATCCAGCCAGGATTGGAAGCATGAAGTTAAAGGCAAAACCACCGGCCGTCTTGAGAATAGCAGCAAGCGGTGTATTCATACCAAAGTTGGCAGGATTAATACTGTAATCATCAAAAAGGAAAGCAAGGGCGATCAGAATACCTCCGCCGATAACGAAGGGCAGCATGTGGGATACACCGTTCATCAGGTGCTTGTAAAGCTGGTGGCCAAAGCTCTCATTCTCGCTGTCATCTGCTGCATCAGCAGCTCCGGTATGATGATAAACCGGTGCTTCTCCATTGATAATCTTTTCAATCAGTTCCTGCGGCTTATGGATACCATCCTGAACCTTTGTCTTGATGAGAGGCTTGCCGTCAAAGCGGGCCATATCAACATTCTTGTCTGCGGCGATGATGATACCGTCACAGGCAGCAATCTCTTCTTTTGTGAGGACATTCTTGGCACCACCTGATCCATTAGTCTCAGCCTTCAGCGGATAACCCAGTTCCTTGCCCTTCTCCTCCAGAGACTCAGCGGCCATATAGGTATGGGCAATACCGGTCGGACAAGCAGTGACAGCCAGGATGCGGTAACCTGTGGAAGGTGTGCTTCCTGCTGCAGCAGCAGGAGCCTTCTCCTCTGCGCCAAACTTCTCTGTCTCTTTGGCATCGATAATCTTAAGATACTCATCAGCATTTTTGGCATTGAGCAGGTCTGTGCGGAACTTGCCGTCCATGAGGATGGTGGAAAGTCTTGCCAGTGCCTCCAGATGAACGTCAGATCCTGTTGCCGGAGCGGCGATCATGAAGAAGAGGTTGGAAAGCCCGCCGTCGAGGGCGCTGCAGTCGATGCCTGCAGGAACCGTGATGGAAGCGATACCGGGAGTGATAACCGCTTCATTCTTGGAGTGAGGAATACAGATTCCGTCGCCGATGGCTGTGGGGCCTTCAGACTCTCTCTTTAAAATTCCTGCCTTGAAAGTCTCTTTGTCCTTAATATTGCCCACCTTGGCATGCAGCTCTACCAGCTTGTCAATCATCTCAGCCTTTGAGCTTACCTTAGCATTAAGGACAATCGCATCCTTTTTCAGTAAGTCTACAATTCTCATAGTAATCTCCTTTTCTTTAATTTAAGCACATTTTATGTGCCTATTATCTTTGTAAACCAATTCTCCCCCGAGTCTCTCAGGAAAGCTGAGCCCGCATCTCCTCGTAGGTCTCCCTGGAACAGAGTCCCTCAGAAAATGCAGTGCCGCCGCCGCAGGCCGTTCCTGTGAGAAGAGCCTCCTTGTAGTCGCCGTTCTTCAGATAACCGGCAACAAAACCAGCCACCATGGAATCTCCAGCTCCGACGGAGTTGACCACTTTGCCTTTGCAGATTCCCATGCGCAGAGTCTGTCCGTCTTCCGTCACCAGCATGGAACCGTCGCCGGCCATGGAAATCAGGACATTGACAGCTCCCTTCTTCTGAAGTTCCTTTGCGTAATGTTCAATATCTTCCTCTGTCTTGCAAACCACACCGAACATCTCACCAAGCTCAATATTGTTGGGTTTGATCAGGAAAGGATGATACTTGAGTACATTGAGCAGAAGATCCTTGGTCGCATCAACGGCTATACGGATGCCCTTGGGCTCCAGCCTCTCCATGATCCTCTCATAGACATCGTCCGGCAGTGTATTGGGAATACTTCCGGCCAGCACAAGCACATCATCCGCAGTCAGTGTGTCAAGTTTTGCAAAAAGTTCTTCCAGGGCCTCATCTGTGATCACCGGACCCTGTCCGTTAATCTCTGTCTCGTCCCCGTGCTTCACCTTTACATTGATTCGGGTATTACCCTCAGGAAGGCGGATAAAGTCTGCCTTGATACCCAGGGAAGCTACTCCTTCCTCCAGGGCTCTGCCGGTAAAGCCGGCAGTGAATCCCAACGCCGTCGTCTCCTGCCCCAGCATATTCAGTACAGTAGAAACATTGATGCCCTTTCCACCATAGAATATCAACTCGCGGGTCGCACGGTTCACTTCGCCCAGAGCCATGCCATCCAGGAACACAATGTAATCCAGCGCAGGATTAAATGTCACTGTGTAAATCATAGTAATCTCCTCCTTTGTTAAAATGATCAGTACGTCCTAACCAATTTTGACTATACAGTACTCACTTCAGCTATGTCAATCAATTATCTTGTCTTTTTTGGACAATCGATAATCAATGAAGCTCTTGATAAGAAAATGAAATACGGCAAAGACCGGAACGCCGAACAACATGCCCACAACACCGAAAAGACCTCCGCCAAGAAGGATGGCAAAGATGATCCAGAAGGGGGACAGGCCAATGGAATCTCCAAGGATCTTTGGACCCAGAATATTGCCGTCAAACTGCTGGAGAACCAGTATGAAAACGATAAAAATCAGACCCTTGGAGGGACTGTCCAGCATAATGAGTATCGTGCTGGGTATGGCCCCGATATAGGGCCCGAAAAAAGGAATCACGTTGGTCACGCCGATAATCACGGCAACCAGCACAGAATAGGGCATCTGCAGCAGGGAGCAGCCAATGAAGCAGAGGATTCCTATAATCAGAGAATCCAGCAGCTTGCCGTTGATAAACCCGCCAAAAATCCGGTTGCATTCCTTGAGCAGCTGAATGAACATATTTGCATGTTCATCGTTGAGGAAGGCATAAATCACCTTTTTCCCCTGTGAGACAAATGTCTCACGGCTGACCATGAGATAGACCGCTATAATGATGCCGATAAAGAATTCCGCCACCACATTCACAGCACCCAGCAATCCGTCAATGACAAGATACAGCTGGTCGATCATATCTGTCTTCACCCAGGTGGACAGAAAATTCATGGCCTCACTATAAACTCTTGTTACGATGCTGCTCAGTTCTGTATCGTCCGCCATCTTCTCAGTAATCCATTCCATCAGATCCCTCACCTGACCCGGAAGAGCCAGCAGTAGATTTCTGGTATTGTTGTATATCTGCGGGACGACCAGGTAAATCAGCATGAACAGAACGATCACGAAAAGAAAAATCGCAGTGGCAACGCCGCCCATCCTGATATACTTCTTTCTCTTGGCCCTGGTCTTGAAATATTTCCCAAAATACTTAATATAAATCTTTTCAAAATACTCATCCACAGGAATGAGCAGATAGGCAATCACAGCCCCCAGAATCACCGGCATCAGGATGCCCAGAATCTTTTCAATCCCCGCAAAGATCACATCAATCTTATAGATCAAAAAGAAAAACAGCACGCCCAGAATGATGACAAGCAGCTCCGTCATTCCCCGGAACAAAGCATCCCGAAAAGAAATATGATCTTTTTTTTCTGGTTCCCGATTCTCTTTCAGATTCTCTTTCATATGGAAAAATAATTCCCCCTGCAGCTAAAATATTACTTGCCTGACATTTCTTTTTATGTTTTTGATAAAATCATTATTATTATACTACTTTTCTGTTCTTCACCACAACAAGTAATCCATAAATATTTTAAAAAACCAATTTTTCTGTTTTTAAAACAACTGCCGATATGGGGATAAACATCTGTAAATCTCTCTCCTTGACATCGGACAACGAACTATTTATACTCAAGTACGGAATGAATTAACCACATACAGGAGGTCTTTTATGAAATGCCCTAAATGCAACACTGATAATCCGCCCAGTGCAGCAGTCTGCTCCTCCTGCGGCAGTCCCTTGTCCGATGCCCCCTACACCACCATTGACAACGGCACGGACGGAAAGGCCCGCAGAAAAAAAAGGCCGCTGATTCTTATTCTCGTTCTGCTTCTGCTTACCTGCGGCGGCTTTCTGGGTTACAAGTATTATATCAACAGAGTCGAAAAGGAATGTGTCACTTTTACCAATGAATTATTCCGGGGTCTCAAGGAACTGGACCTGTCGAATATTGAAGAAAAATATCACCCGAAAGAAATGCCTGTGGATCCGGACCTCAAGGGTGTGATTGAAAACCGGATCAAAGAAGTTTTGAAAAACAGTGCTCTGGCTTCAGTTGTGGATATAGATTCCCTGGATATCAACTATGATCTTATCTTTGACGAGCTCACTGAGGATGCCAGATACAAGATCGTGAGCACTGACACCAAATGGAATGAATGTACGGTCAGGGTGACAACTTCCAACGCAGATTTTGAGAAACTTCCCAAGATGCTTCTCGAAAAAGCCAAGGAGGAGGTCGACAATCTGTCTAAGCCTGATACAATTGCCGGAATTTTGTCACATCTGATCTCGGAGCACCTGCCCGGTCAGAACACTGAAGACAATTCTCAATCTGAAGATGATGACGAGAACACAGAGGATAGGAGCTCCGGCAACATTGTCACCGATGCCGTCTCCAATTTCACCCAGCTTTTCCTGGAATGGTTCCGGGAAGTAAAGGATGAAGCGCCCAAAAAGACAGCGACTGCGGACATCGTTTTTAAATTCAAAGACGGAAAGTGGACCATCGATTCCTTTGACAAAGAACTGATTTACAGCTTTTACGGTGTCCCCTCCGACATCCTTGAGTAAACCAGGTTCCGTAAGATCACAAAAAGAGTTTCTATTAAAAACGTTTTCAAAACAGCGTGCAAAGGGCTTCGCATTAAAGCGGCTCAGAAACTTGAGGATAAGGCAAGGATCCCCAATGTCCTAGATGTTTGTCGTTTGGTGGTGTCTGTGCGTTCTGGGACGGACTGATTTTCAGTCCGTCATCAGACGAACAGATGCCAACAACTGACACAACACAGGACATGGGGATCCTTGCCTTTTTTTGACGAGACAGCCGTTTTAATGCGACAGCCCCGGTTTATTTCTTGCTG
>JBGUIF010000129.1:0-26920 GCA_045112755.1 Anaerobutyricum sp. | reverse complement strand
CGCGGAGCAGGCAGGCAGGAGCATCCCGGATCAGATTCGTCTTGGCCGCAGACAGACCGCCGGCAAATATCGGGGAAAACATTATATTGCCTATTTTCAGGCTTTTACCAGCACCTATGCCCCCACTGACCGACTGCGGGAATTGTTTGAATCTGCACTGGCTATGGAGGAGGTTGCTGCCCTGGCGATCGGGACCCGGCCCGACTGTCTGCCGGAAGAAACCCTTTTCCTCCTGGAGGAACTCAATCGGAAAAAACCAATCTTTCTTGAGATGGGTCTTCAGACCTGTCACGACTCCACAGCGGCCAGACTCAACCGCTGCTATAAAAGCAGCCTTTTTGCGGACACTGCCCGGCGGGTCAGCCGGCACGGCATCCGCTGCTGTGCCCACGTCATACTGGGGCTTCCCGGAGAGACCCGGCAGATGCAGTACGACACCATCCATTTTCTCAATCAGCTGCCTGTCTCAGGGATAAAACTGTCCATGCTTTATGTCCTCAAGGACACCGCCCTGGGCAGACAGTATGAAAATGACCCTTTCCCTCTCTACACTTTGGAAGAATATGTGGACGTGGTCATCGGATGCCTGGAGAGACTGCGGCCGGATATCATCGTGGAAAGAATGACCGGCGATGGTCCCCTCCATCTGCTGCTGGCGCCGGAATGGATTACGAAAAAGGGAAGGGTACTCAATCTGATTCACCATGAAATGAAAATCCGGGATACTTTTCAAGGAAGATACTATGAGGAGACATAAACAGTCATGAATGAGAACACCTTTACATTATATAAGCTTATGATACTATACATGCTCGGCCGTCTTGATTTCCCCCTGACCACCAGCCAGCTCAGCGAGTTTTTCATCAAACGGGGCTACACGGGTTATTTCTCTTTTCAGCAGTCTTTGAATGACCTGGCCCGAAAAGACTTCATCCTGGGAGAGACGGTGCGAAATGCCACCAGCTACCATCTGAGTGATCTTGGCCGGGAGGCCCTGACCATGTTTGAAAGTAAGATTCCCCCTGCCATCCGTCGGGATATCGACGACTATCTCACCGAAAAAAAATATGTCCTCCGCCTGGAGCTGGACATTCATGCAGATTATTATCCCGCAAAGCGGGGAGAATATATGGTCACTGCCCACATCAAAGAACGGGGAAGTCTCCTGATGGACCTGCAGCTCAGTGTTGTATCAAAAGACCAGGCTGTAAAAATATGTGACTCCTGGAAACAGAAAAGTGACCTCGTGTATCAGAAAATAATGGATATCCTGCTTCTGGAAGATTGATTTCCTATCATTTCCCGCGCGGTGTGTAAAAAGCAGAAAAACCCCGGCCATTCAGTGAATGGCCGGGGATACTCGTTGCCTGAAATATGTCGCTGTATCTTTCCAAAGGTATTTCTCTTTTATATCAGGATTTTATGCTGCTCTGCCGGCAGATTGTCAATAGACCACCACCGTCGTTCCGCAGGGGATCTTCTTATAGATGAACCTGGCGTCGTCATTATAGCAGCGAATGCATCCGTGGGAGGCCGGTCTTCCAATGGTTGGTGTACAGACACTTCCATTATTGTAGAGAGGCCGTGTATGGAAGGCATTACGCCCTTTAAAATGACTGACGTATAATTCCTTGGTATAATTATAAAACCAGCCCTTCTCCTTGTACTGCAGCTTAAACACACCGGTAGGGGTATGGTTCCTGGCCGTTCCGCTGGCAATGGTGAAGGAGCGGATCAGTTTCCAGTTTTCCTGACTGCCTTGAAAGATGCTGCACTGCTGCGTATACAGGCTTACCCAGATCAGATAATTCGTCTTACTCTTGTATCTCTTGTAGTTGACGAAGGCTGTCCTTACCTCCTTGGGATACTTCTTTGTTGTGTAAGTCACCCTGTTCCTGCCATAGTGGACTGATCTTACGTTCGCAGCTGCAAGCTTCCACTGGTTTGCCCCCAGGTATTCCTTAGGCACAAAGGTCTGTACCGGAGAAGAAAGGGAACTTTCATAAACCTGGCCCTGGCTGCTGGTGCAGGAGTAAACCTTAATGGAATACTGTGTGTCAGGCTGCAGTTTATGGAGTACCTGCTCTGTATTCCTGGTCTTTCCGAACAGCTTAAATTCACTCATATCCGGTGTCTTATAGTAAAGGCGATAGAAATCCGCATCAGGAACAGTGCTCCAGCGAACCTTAATATTTCCTCCTTTTGCCACGTCAAGCAGGAGCTTCAGGGGGGCGGAGGCAATCTTGGGAACCGTCACCTGGACCAGGGCACTTTTTCCCTCCATCGTCTTATTACCGACAGCACTGACTGCCGCAATCTTAAATCTATAAGTCTTTCCGCCCGTCAGGTTGGGAACTGTGATAGAAGTTCCCTGCTGGTTGTCGGAAATCTTCTGGTAAGTGCCGTCATCTCCCTGCTGGAAGACATTGTAACCGCTGACATCACTCACTGTATCCCAGGATAAAGTCACTGAGTCGGGATTAATCACGGATCTCAGGCCAATCACTTTTCCCGGTTGTGCAATATAGTCGTAAGGCAGCATGAGGCCTTCACCGTAGACCGTTTTTTTCTTATAGTCAAAAAGGCTGAGCAGGTGTACCTGATAGCTTCCGTTCTTAAGCTTAGAGGCGGCAAGATCCATGCTGCTGTTGGTCCCCGCTGTCCTTACCTGGGCCAGGAAGGAAGTATCAAGGGGCGAGGCTGTAAGACCTGCGGCAATCACTTTATAGGGGCTGTCCTCCCCGTTAAACCAGCGGAAGTTCAAGGCGCCGCTGCTGCTTTTATTCACAGAAAAACTGTTCAGATATTTCCCCGTGAAATAATAAACTGCCAGCTTCCTCTTATTCCCCTTACCACTAAGAATCAGCTTGTAGAGGGAATTCTTCTTGTAATTTTCACCCAGGTCAATCATGAGTGCCTTACTTCCGAATACCTGCTTTCCCTTCTTAATGCATACCTTTTTCCGGTATACCTTCCAGGTGTAGCCCTTCTTGCTGAAATCCTCATATTTGAGAACAAGCCTGCCGGCAGAATCCACATATGCAATATGTTTCACTTTTACTTCCGCGGCGTTGGTCCTCACAGAACATCCCAACAGGAAAAGCATCGACAAGATCAGACAGAAAGCTGTCGGAACTCCAAGATGCCGTCTTTCCATAACGTCCTCCTTTTGATAAGATTTTTGCTGTGCCAGAACAGCCTGTTTTGAGATCCGTGCTTAGAGCACATCAGCATAAGTCGTCGCGGAATTAACCTTTCAAAATTCCAATACTGGCATAAAGTTTTCGAAAGATTATTGTATTATGCATTTTATTATTATATAATCATAAAGATAAATCGTCAAGGAGGGAAACCATATGATAAAGTTTAATATCCCACCCCATGTCGGAAAAGAGGCTGAGTATATCGCTCAGGCTATAGCTAACCACAAGATCAGCGGGGACGGCGAATTTACAAAAAAATGCAACAGCTGGATTGAGGAGACTACGGGAATCTCTGCAGCTCTGCTTACAACATCATGTACCCACGCCACAGAAATGGCTGCATTACTCGCAGATATTAAACCTGGTGATGAAGTAATCATGCCTTCCTATACTTTTGTCTCCACAGCGGACGCTTTTGTCCTTCGTGGTGCCACTGCCGTGTTTGTGGACATTCGTCCGGACACGATGAATATTGATGAGACCCTTATCGAAAGTGCAATTACAGATAAGACAAAAGCCATCGTCCCGGTCCACTACGCGGGCGTTGCCTGCGAGATGGATACGATTATGGATATTGCCAACAGACATGGCCTTCTGGTCATTGAGGACGCCGCCCAGGGAGTCATGTCCTCCTACAAAGGAAAGGCTTTGGGCGCCATCGGCGATTACGGCTGCTACAGTTTTCACGAAACCAAGAATTACAGTATGGGCGAAGGCGGTGCCCTGTTGATTCGGGACCCGGCCAACAAGGAAAAGGCTGAGATTATCCGTGAGAAGGGAACCAACCGAAGTAAGTTTTTCCGGGGAGAAATCGATAAATATACCTGGGTTGAGGCCGGTTCCTCCTACCTCCCCAGCGATATGAACGCAGCCTACCTCTGGGCTCAGCTGGAGGTGGCCGATCAGATCTATGATAACCGTATGTCCACCTGGAACAGGTATCTTCATGGTCTGTCTGACCTGGCAGAAGCAGGCCGGATTGATCTTCCTTTCATTCCGGAAGGTTGCGTCCACAACGCCCATATGTTCTACATCAAAGCCGCGGACCTTCATGAGCGGTCTGCCCTGATCCGTTTTCTGAAAGAGAGGGATATCTACACTGTCTTCCACTATATCCCGCTGCACGGGGCTCCCGCCGGAAAGCGTTACGGCAGATTCCACGGCCAGGACCGGTATACTACCAGGGAGAGCGAGCGACTCGTGCGCCTGCCTCTTTACTATGGCCTTGAGCCGGAAAAAGTGGACCTGGTATGCCAGGCCATCCACGATTTTTACAGGGGCTGATTGATCCCCATTATTGAAATCTCACTAACATCTCAGCGGGATCCGATCTGAGAAGTCCTGCCCCGGACACAGGGCAGGCTCTTAACTCTGGTCTCGCTGTATCTTTCGTTCAGGAGGAAATATGCTCCATTCAATTGTAGTACCCTGTTACAAATCCAGTGCAACCATCAGGAAGGTTGTAGAGATGACATCTGCGGAGCTGGACCGGCTGGGAAGGCACGATTACGAGTTCGTTCTGGTGGACGACCGGTCTCCCGACGAGGGACAGACACTCCGTACCCTGACAGACCTTGCCAGGGAATATCCCTTTGTCAAAGCTGTTTCCCTGGCCAAAAATGCCGGACAGCACAATGCGGTCATGGCCGGTCTGAATTATGCTCAGGGAGACCTGATCATAGCTATGGATGACGATATGCAGACCCATCCTTCCCAGCTTCAGTATCTGCTGGCAGAGATTGACAAAGGCTACGACATCGTCTATGGTTATTATCCGGAGAAGAAACATTCCCCCTTCCGCAATTTTGGAAGTTATCTCAATTACCTCACAGTCCGTATTCTGATCGGCAAGCCAAAGGATATGAAGACATCCAGTTACTGGGTCATCAGGAAGTTCGTCCGGGACTATGTCATCCAGTACAGCAGCCCTTATACCCATCTGCAGGGTCTCTTTTTAAGAACCAGCCGGAATATCAGCTGTATACCTATCAAACATTTTGAGCGGGAGGTGGGGCAGTCCGGCTACACCTTTAAGAAACTGGTGCAGCTCTACTCCAATATCATGGGGTATTCCGTGGTGCCTCTGCGGGTATCCACCTACTGCGGCTACTTCTTTTCTCTGCTCAGTATTCTTGGCGCAGTTTTCATCATCATCAGAAAGCTGCTGAACCCCGCCATGGCCATAGGCTGGCCTTCCATGATGGTGGCCATCTGTTTCTTCGGTGGTCTGATCATGCTCTTCCTGGGAATGATTGGAGAATACCTGGGGCGGATGTTCCTTGGTATGAACCATCAACCGCAGTTTGTGGTCAGGGAAGTTCTGACCCAGGAAATCCTGGCTCAGAGGGAAAATGCTTCCGTCACAGCCCCAAAGGATTCTGATCATTGATGAAATCCCATATTTAAGGAGAATGATAAACTATGAAGAAAATAATGATACTGGGAGCCGGTATCTACCAGGTCCCACTGATAAAAACAGCAAAAGAAATGGGCCTTTACACGATTGTCGTGAGCATCCCGGGCAATTATCCCGGTTTTGCCCTGGCCGATAAAGTATACTATGAGAACACCGTCGATGATGAGAAGATCCTGTCCATCGCCAAAGAGGAAGCGATTGACGGCATCATCACCACCGGTACAGATGTCTGCGTCATTACCATCGGAAGAGTCTGTGATGAGATGGGCCTTTGCGGCCTTTCCTATGAGGCGGCCCAGATTGCCGTCGATAAGATGAAGATGAAGACCCGCTATGAAGAGTACGGTGTGCGTACAGCCAGGTTCCGGAAAGTTTCTTTGGATGACCCCGATATCCCGGCTGCCATCGCAGGCCTGGAGTATCCTCTGATTTTCAAGTCTGTGGATTCCTCCGGCAGCAGGGGCATCCGCCGTGTGGATGCCGAAGAGGAATTTGCCGCAGCGGTGGAATATGTCCGTGAAAATACCCGCAAAGATTACTTCATCATCGAGGAATTTGTGGAGGGAGAGGAATTCGGCGCCCAGGCTTTTGTCTACAATCATAAGCTGGAATTTATTCTGCCCCACGGAGACTATGTCTTCCATGGAGATACCGGCGTACCCATCGGTCATTTCGCCCCCTATGCTCTG
The DNA here is from genome assembly GCA_045112755.1 of Anaerobutyricum sp. Taxonomy (GTDB): domain Bacteria; phylum Bacillota; class Clostridia; order Lachnospirales; family Lachnospiraceae; genus Anaerobutyricum. The sequence goes on along the minus strand of JBGUIF010000129.1, from coordinate 20,612 downwards.
GATGACGAAGTTGTCGCCGACGCCAAAGAGCAGCTGCGCAGGGCGGCTGAAGCCATGGGACTGAATAACTGTGCCATCAATGCAGATTTTATTCTCAAGGACAACAAAACCTATGTCCTGGAGCTTGGCGGCCGCTGCGGAGCCACGGAACTGGCCGAACTGACAGCCATCTACTATGGTTTTGACTACTATGAGAAGATCCTTCGCACCGCTTTGGGCGAGAATCCGGATTTCAATACAGACGGTCCCTACACACCGAATGCCAGCCATCTGCTCATGAGCGACAAGGATGGCGTCATCGAATCTCAGCAGGATCACAACACCCCCAACGACAAAATCTGCGAAGTGCAGTTTGATTACCAGCCCGGTGACCAGGTCCACCAGTTCCGCGTAGGTCCACACAGGATCGGCCACATCATCACCAAGGGTGACACCCTCGAGGAAGCCCAGAGCCTGCTTTTTGAGGCCATGGACAAGGTGGAGATCCGGGTAAAATAAAATACCGGGTAAATATAACTTTGTATTTTGTGTAAAAAACAGGCTGCCGCACGAAAGCGGTTCAGCGTCTTAAGAAAAAGGCAATAATCCTCATGTTCAGTGTTATGTCAGTTGCTGGCATCCTGTTCGTCTGATGACGGACTGATCTCAGTCCGTCCCAAAACGTACAGGCACCACCGAATGACAAACACGTCGAACATTGAGGAATTATTGCCTTTTCTCATAACTGTGGCAGATGCTTTCGTACGGCAGCCTTTTGTTTGTTAAACAGGAGATGACTGCTCCTGCTCAGCTTATTTTATTCCTGTTCTTCGTTTAGGTCATCATTCAGAGCATACCGCTCAATGAGTGCCCAAATCTCGTCCCTTCCCTGTTTTGTAACCGAAGAGAAAGGTACCAGAGGAACCCCGTCTATGATATGGAGGGTCTCCCTGACCAGTTTCAGCTGTTTGGAAACCTGACTTCTCTTAAGCTTGTCCAGCTTGGTTGCCACAATCACCGGGGAAAAGCCATTGGAAAGAATCCAACGATACATTTGCACATCATTATCTGTCGGTTTATGACGAATGTCTATCAAAAGAAATATCATCCGCAGCTTGCTGGAAGTGTGAAGATAGTTCTCAATCATGGGGCCCCATTTGGCAGAGACTGACTGGGAGATCTTCGCGTAGCCGTAGCCTGGCAGATCGACGATATACATCTCATGATTGACATTGTAGAAATTGATGGTCTGGGTCTTCCCCGGCTGTCCGGAAGTTCTGGCCAGCTTTTTCCGGTTGACCAGAGTATTGATCAGGGAGGATTTCCCCACGTTGGACTTGCCGGCAAAAGCCACCTCCGGCAGTTGATTATCCGGCAGCTTGCTGGTAATGCCACAGACCGTCTCCAGATTCACATCTTTGATAACCATTGTAAACTCCCTTATTCTGTAATCATGGCCTCGCGGATAACCTCTTCCATCGAATCCACATAGCAGATCTCCATGCCCTCGGTGATCTCCTTGTCCAGTTCCTTGACATGGCGTCTGTTTTTCGAGGGAACCAGAACTGCCTTCATGCCGGCGGTTTTGGCAGCCAGCAGTTTCTCCTTAAGGCCGCCGATGGGAAGAACCCTTCCCCGCAGGGTGACTTCTCCCGTCATAGCGATATCGCCGCGGACAGCAATACCGGTCAGCGCGGACAGTATGGCCAGCGCCATGGTGATGCCCGCTGACGGTCCATCCTTAGGCACCGCTCCCTCCGGGATATGCAGGTGAATATCATGATGCTCAAAAAAGTCCTCCGGGATCTCATAGGCCCGGGCAATGGACCGGATATAGCTGAGGCCGATCTCAGCGGATTCCTTCATGACATCTCCCATCTGACCCGTCAGTTTCAGTCTGCCTTTCCCTGGCATTACATTGACCTCTATTGACAAAGTGTCACCCCCGACGCTGGTCCAGGCCAACCCTCTGACAACGCCAACCTGAGGCTGACTTGCCTGGTCATCCTCCTCATAGAGGGGAATACCCAGAAGATCAGCCAGATTCTCTTCCGTGATTTCCATCCGCTCTTCCCCGTCAATGATCTTCCTGGCGGTCTTATGCATCAGTTTGCCAATCTGTCTCTCCAGGTTCCGCACCCCCGCCTCCCGGGTGTAGGAGCGGATGATCTTATAGATCACATTATCGGGAATGCTGATCTGGTCTTTTTTGATGCCGCTGGCAAGTCTTTGCTTTTCCACCAGATATTTATCGGCGATATGGAATTTCTCATTCTCCGTATAGCTGGAAAGTTCGATGATCTCCATCCGGTCCAGGAGCGGTCTGGCAATCGGTGCCAGGTCATTGGCAGTGGCAATAAAGAGAACGTCACTAAGATTCAGGGGCACCTCCAGATAATGGTCCCGGAAGGCCACATTCTGCTCTCCGTCCAGAACTTCCAGAAGGGCAGAAGCAGTATCCCCTTTGTAATCACTGCTCACCTTGTCAATCTCATCCAGAAGCATGAGAGGATTTCTCACTCCTGCCTGCCGGATGCCCTCGGCGATCCTTCCCGGCATGGCACCGATGTAAGTCTTCCGATGGCCGCGGATCTCCGCCTCATCCCTGACACCTCCCAGGGAAATGCGCACATATTTCTTATTCAGTGCCCTGGCTACTGACCTGGCCACGGATGTCTTACCGGTTCCAGGCGGGCCCACCAGGCAGAGAATAGGCGTCTCGCCCTTTCTGTTCAGTGAACGGACGGCCAGATAATCCATAATACGCTCTTTGACCTTGTCAAGACCATAGTGGTCCTCTTCCAGGATCCTCATGGCCTGTTTCAGATCTTTATTATCTCTGGAAGCCTTATCCCAGGGCATCTCCAGCATATTTTCGATATAATTTTTCATCATGGCACTCTCAGCTGCCATGGTCGGTATGGACTTGAAGCGCCGGATCTCCTTGCGAATCTTCTCCTTGACTTCCTTTGAAGCCTTCAGCTTTTCACATTTTTCCAGGTATTCCTCCGCCTCGGAGACAATGTCCTCCTCGCCCAATTCTTCACGGATTACCTTTTGCTGCTCTCTGAGCAGATAGTCTCTCTGATTCTTATCGACACCCTTCTTGACCTTCTCGGCAATCTCATTACGTATATCGCTGATCTCCGACTCTTCGCTCAGAACAATCAAAAGCATCTCTGCCTGTTTCAGGACATCCGTCTCCTCGAGAATCTGCTGCTTTTTATCTATATCAAAGGGCAGCTGAGAAGCGAGTTCATTAATCAGAGGATACAGTTTTCTCTCATCGAGGGCCTTCTGCAGCTGCGGCGGCGGAAAGCCCTTGTTTCTCTCTCCAAAGTACTCCACCTGCTCTTCCAAATCTCTGAGGAAAGCTGTCTCTGTCGCCACATTTTCCGGAAAATGTTCCGGCAGCACCTCCTCGATCAGAGCCCTGGCACTGTCCTGGTCCTCCATGTATTCCAGAATCCGGGCTTTGTACTGTCCTTCTACAAACACACGGAGCAGACCCTGGCCTGCCTTTACCATCTGCAGAATCGTCGCCACTGTCCCGACCCGGTAAAGGTCCTCCTCCCCCGGCTTGTCCAGGGACGGATCGCGCTGATTCACCAGAAAGATCTGCTGAAAATGATTGACCGACTCCTCGAGTGCCTTGATGGATCTGGGCCTGGCCACTTCAAAAAAGGTGGAAGTCTGCGGATAGACCATCTTACCCCTCAAAGCCAACAGCGGTAAAATCTTTTTCTCCATTCGATTCCTCCGTAATCTGTCAGTTGATCTAATGTTCAAAAGGCCGGCACAAAATCCAGAATATGTTCAACCACTTGCCTCTTCAGGAGTCACGGTAATTTCCACACTTTGTGTCAGCCTGTCTGATCTTATAGTCTGCCCGGAACCTGGGATTCAGTCAATCCGTGTTCTCAGGCAATCTCGTCGTTATTCTTCTTTTTGCTGTGTTTTTTCGGAGCCGGCTTCACAGGCACCGGTTCATCGTGGAAGGTGAGCAGCGGCTCTCCTTCTCCACGCACAACCTCGGCGGTGATGGTACAGGTTGCCGTCAGCTCGTCCGATGGAATCTGATACATGAGATCAAGTACAACGGACTCCATGATGGACCTGAGGCCTCTGGCTCCGGTATTTCTTGCGATCGCCTTCTCTGCGATGGCTTTGAGAGCATCGTCGGTAAAGAAAAGTTCCACCCCGTCCATCTCAAAGAGCTTCTGATACTGCTTCACAAGAGCGCTCTTTGGCTGAGTCAGAATCTGAATCAGTGCTTCCTCATCGAGGGGATTGAGGGAGACATTTACCGGCACTCGGCCGATAAACTCCGGAATCAATCCGAATTTCACAAAATCCTCCGGAAGCACCTGAGCCAGAAGCGCACCCAGATCTTTCTTTCTCTTCTCTACAATATCCGCCTGAAAACCGATGGACTTCTTGCCAATCCGGTTCTCAATAATCTTCTCGAGGCCGTCGAAGGCTCCTCCGCAGATAAAGAGGATATTGGTGGTATCGATCTGAAGAAATTCCTGATGGGGATGCTTTCTTCCGCCCTGGGGCGGAACAGAAGCCACGGTTCCTTCAAGAATCTTCAGGAGTGCCTGCTGGACACCCTCACCGGAAACATCGCGGGTAATGGACGTATTTTCCGACTTTCGGGTAATCTTATCAATCTCATCGATGTAAATGATACCGGTCTGCGCCCGATCCATATCATAGTCAGCAGCCTGGATGAGCTTGAGCAGAATATTTTCAACATCCTCGCCCACATAGCCGGCCTCTGTCAAAGCTGTTGCATCCGCTATCGCAAATGGTACGTTTAAAAGTCTGGCCAGAGTCTGGGCAAGCAGGGTCTTTCCTGAACCAGTGGGGCCCAGCATGAGGATATTGCTCTTTTGCAGTTCGATATCCTGGACATCTCCGAAAAGGATTCTCTTATAGTGATTGTAAACTGCGACAGAGAGGACTTTTTTAGCCTTTTCCTGCCCGATGACATAGTCATCAAGAAAGGCCTTCATCTCTTTGGGCTTCATCAGGTTAATCTCCTGAGAATCCTCCGCAAACTCATCGAATTCATCCTCGATGATCTCTGAGCAGACCTCAATACACTCATCGCAGATAAAAACTCCCTTGGGCCCGGCCACGAGCTTCCTCACCTGGTCCTGGGACTTGTTACAGAAAGAGCACCTGGGTTGTTTACTGTTATCAAACCTTCCTGCCATCTCGTCACCTCAATTCCTTTTCTGTGACAAATCAGACACGATTACTGCCTTTTATCGACTACCATGTCGATCAGGCCATACTCGAGCGCCTGCTCTGCGGTCATATAGTTGTCTCGCTCTGTGTCCTGTACAATCTTCTCATAAGGCTGGCCGGTATTCGCAGCCAGAATCCGGTTCAGTTTCTCCTTGGTTTGAATGATATGTTCAGCCGCGATCTCAATTTCCGTCGCCTGTCCATGGGCTCCGCCCGAGGGCTGGTGAATCATAATCTCGGCATTGGGAAGGGCCATCCTTTTTCCCTTCGCACCGCCTGCCAGCAGAAAAGCTCCCATGCTGGCAGCCATACCCATGCAGATGGTGGATACGTCACATTTCACGAACTGCATGGTATCGTAGATCGCCATACCTGCCGTGACAGATCCGCCGGGACTCATGATGTAAAGACTGATGTCCTTCTCAGGATCTTCGGATTCCAGGAAAAGAAGCTGGGACACAACCAGGCTGGCTGTCACATCATTTACTTCCTCCCCAAGAAAAATAATTCTTTCTTTGAGAAGTCTGGAGTAGATATCGTAGGACCTCTCTCCATGACTGGTCTGTTCAACGACGTAAGGTACTAAACTCATATTTCCTCCTGTCAACAATCCGCCGCAGTAAAACACAGCGGCGGACATCAAATGCATCATTAAAGGTTTCAGTCGGGGAATTACTCCTCGAAATCAAGCTCTTCAGAAGGCTCCACAATCTCTGCATGCTCGAGGATAAAGTCGACAGCTTTCTGTACCGCCAGATTCTCGCGGATATTCTCCTTCTCTTCCTCCTGCATATAAGTGCTGAGCTGGTCAGGCTCCATCTGGTACATAGCTGCCATCCTCTCAAGCTCTTTCTGAAGGTCTTCGTCAGTCACCTCGATTCCCTCGGCGTCCGCGATGGCTTCAAGAACCAGGCTTCCCTGAATCCTCTTCTCGGCATCCGGTCTGAGGGACTCTCTGAGTGCGTCCATGTTCTGACCTGAGTACTGCAGGTACTGCTCAAAAGTCAGCCCCTGGTAGGAAATCCTCTGTCTGAACTCATCGACCATACGGTCAATCTGGGTCTCCAGCATAGCCTCGGGAATCTCCATCTCACAATTGGCGACAATCTGGGCCAGGAGATCGTTCTCCATGGCTGACTTAGCCCTTTCTTCCTTACCCTGGGTAAGCTTTGCCTTAATGTCTTCCTTATATTCCTCGAGGGAATCAAACTCTGTTGTATCCTGTGCGAAATCATCATCGATTTCAGGCAGCTGTTTCTCCTTGATGCCAAGGATCTTCACGTGGAAAGAAGCAGGCTTTCCTGCAACCTCTGCGGAATGATACTCTTCCGGGAATGTCACCTCCACGTCCTTCTCATCTCCGATATTGAGGCCCACAAGCTGGTCTTCAAAGGTATCGATGAAAGAGTGGGATCCAATCTCCAGTCTCTGGCTCTCTGCTGTTCCTCCGTCAAAAGGAACACCGTCAACAGTTCCTGCATAATTCAGGGTGATGATATCTCCCTCCTGAACCGGTCTGTCCTCAATCTCAATCTCACGGCTGTTCTGGTCCTGAGCCTTCTTCAGCTCTGCCTCGATCTCCTCGTCGGAAACCTCCACAGAATCCTTCTGCACCTTCAGTCCCTTGTACTCACCAAGAGTAATCTCCGGCTTCACAGCAACTTCAGCGGTGAATACCAGGTCCTGGTTCTTTCCAAACTCTGTCACAGCGATTTCGGGGCGGGATACGATATCAAGTCCGCTCTCCTTCACTGCCTGCTCATAGGCGTCAGGAATAAGATCATTCACAGCATCCTCATAGAAGATCTCCGGTCCGTAAACCTTCTCCACCATGTGCATGGGAGTCTTTCCCTTGCGGAATCCTGGAATATTAAAAGAACTCTTTCTCTTATTGTATACCTTTTTCATGGCGGCATTAAACTCTTTAGCCGGCACGGTAACGGTAAGCTTAGCCATATTGTTCTCTAATTTCTCAACCTGTACGCTCATTTCAAATAATCCTCCTTGTGCGATAAAGTTCCTGTATCCCTTTCTCCCGGGATTTTTCAACCGGTATCACCGGATCGTATTCATTAATGGCATGAAAACACATTTAGGTATTATAGCACGGAAGAAGTCAACTGTCCATATCCTATTTACCCGAATTAAAGCGATTTTCAGCGATATTTCCATAATCTGCGTCTCTTTTAAGGCCCTGTAAAATCCCCACATTTTTATTGACACTTGAAACAGCAATTTTTTATAATAGCATCAGCAAAACCTTTCAGAGATTTAACCAGCAGATCTTTCACAGAAAGAATGCCTGACACGGCATCATACAGGAGAGTCCTATGAAACATTTTTATGATATAGCAATCATTGGCTGCGGGGAGGCCGGCATCTATGCAGCCTACGAGCTCACCCTCAAGGCGCCCTCCCTGAAAATCGCTATTTTTGAGCAGGGAAAGGACATTTATAAAAGAAGCTGCCCCATCGTGGCCGGCAATGTGGACCACTGTGTCAACTGCAAAGTATGTGACACCATGTGTGGATTCGGCGGGGCCGGTGCTTTCTCTGACGGAAAGTTCAACTTCACCACAGAATTCGGCGGCTGGCTGACAGACTACATGAGCCGGAATGAAGTGATGGACCTCATTCATTATGTGGACTCTGTCAATGTAGCCCACGGGGCAACCAGGGACTTTTTCTCCACATCAACACCGGAGGCAAAGGCTTTGGCCAAGCGGGCACTGGAATTTGATCTGCATCTTCTGGAAGCCCGCTGCAAGCACCTGGGCACGGAGAACAATCTCCGGATCCTGACCAACATCTACGAAGGCCTCAAGGGAAAGCTCGACTTCTATTTCTGCACTGCCATAAAGACCATCCAGCCGGCAGATAAAGGCTATGCCCTGGTGACTGAGAACGGCGATATTTATGGCTGCCGTTATCTGATCGCCGCCCCCGGAAGGAGCGGTGCAGAATGGTTTTCCAGGCAATGCCGTCACCTGGGTCTGAAACTGATTAACAATCAGGTCGACATCGGTGTCCGGGTGGAAGTCCCGGCCAGGGTTTTTGAGCACATCACAGATGTGGTCTATGAATCCAAACTTCTCTACCGCACGAAACAATACGGCGATCAGGTCCGCACATTCTGTATGAACCCCTATGGATATGTTGTGGCGGAAAATGTGGAAGGAATCAATACCGTCAACGGCCACTCCTATTCTGAAAAGTCATTAAGAAGCGAAAACACCAACTTTGCGCTCCTGGTTTCCAATCATTTCACAGAACCCTTTGATGAACCCTATCGATACGGCAAACATATCGCCTCCCTGTCCAACATGCTGGCTGGTGGAATCCTGGTCCAGCGTTTCGGGGATCTGGTCAAAGGTGTGAGAACCAACAGGCACCGGCTTGGCCAGTCCTTCGTGCATCCCACCCTGAAGGCTGCTGTCCCCGGAGACCTGTCCCTGGCCATCCCTAAGAGGCAGCTGGACGATATCATCGAAATGATCTATGCTCTGGACAAACTGGCACCCGGTACCGCCAACTATGATACCCTCCTTTATGGCGCCGAAGTAAAATTCTACTCGTCGAGACTGGAACTCAGCGCCGAACTGGAAACCCGGCTGGAGGGCTTTTTTGCCATCGGCGACGGTGCCGGCACCACCAGGGGACTGGCACAGGCAGGAGCCTCAGGGATCAAGGCCGCCCGAGTCATCCTGAGCCGGCTGGACGGCAATACAAACTAAAAAAACAGGGCTGCCGCATTAAAACGGCTGTATCGTCAAAAAAAGGCAAGGATCCCCACGTCCTGTGTTATGTCAGTTGTTGGCATCTGTTCGTCTGATGACGGACTGAAGATCAGTCCGTCCCAGAACGCACAGACACCACCAGACGACAAACACGTTGGACATGGGGATCCTTGTCTTATCTTCAGATTTCTGATCCGCTTTAATACGACAGCCCCTGTTATTCCTCTTATTATTGTTAGATATATTCCCTGATCTTTTCCGGAATCAGTCCACCCCGGCAAGACGGCCCAGGATGGTAAAAATCAGAAAAGCTGCGATATCGATGGCGACAATGGTAGATCCCACAGGGGTCCCTGCCAGAATGGATATGAGGATGCCAGTCACGGCACAGATTACCGACAAAATTGCAGAGCAGATTGTCACTGACAAAAAACTTCTGAAGACTCTCATGGCAGAGAGCGCCGGAAAGATTACCAAGGCAGAAATCAGCAGAGATCCCACCAGGTTCATGGCCAGTACAATAATCACGGCTATGATCACCGCCAGCAGCAGATTGTAAAAGTTCACCTTTGTTCCCACTGCCTGGGCAAAGTTTTCATCGAAAGTCACGGCAAAAATCTTGTGATAAAAAAGGACAAATACCACCATGACGACACAGGACAAAATCACACAGACCCAGACTTCACTTTTGCTGAGGGTAAGGATGGAAGTCGACCCAAACAAGGTACTGCAGACATCCCCGGACAGGTTTGTGGATGTTGAAAAGAGATTCATGAGCAGATAACCGATGGCCAGGGCCCCCACAGAGATCATGGCGATGGCCGCGTCTCCTTTGATTCTGGTTTTCTGTCCGGCCCTGAGCAGCAATATGGCACTGACCATGGTGACAGGCAGGACCAGAACCATCTGGTCTGTCAGATTGAGTACAGATGCCACAGCCATGGCGCCAAACGCCACGTGAGAAAGGCCGTCTCCGATGAAAGAGAATCTTTTAAGAACCAGGGTCACTCCCATCAGAGAGGAGCAAAGTGCGATCAGGACCCCCACAACCAGAGCATATCTCACAAAAGGATATTCAAAATAAAAAAGTAATTTATCTATCATAAATGCCTCCAGATCTTTTCCCGGGCTATATCCTGCCCGCGCTTATTCTCCGGCTTCATGGCCGATATATTCCCTTCCGGCACTACTTTTCTGGTAGTCGCTCTTACTCCCGAAAAACACATCTCCTCCTCCGATATGGAGAATATGAGAGGCATACTTCAGGGCAGCTCCGATATCATGGGATATCATGATAATGGTAATTCCTTCATCATTGAGCTGTTTAATCAATTGATACATCTCTTCTGTGACTTTAGGATCAAGACCTGACACTGGTTCATCAAGAAGAAGCAGTCTTTTGGTGGCGCAGAGAGCTCTGGCCAGCAGGACTCTCTGCTGCTGACCTCCGGATAACTCCCGGTAGCAGCGTCTGCTCAGGTTTTCGATTCCCAGACGCGCCATATTGTCCCGGGCCAGCTGCTTGTCTTCCTTCGTGTAGAATGGACATAAACCCTGCCTGCTCTGACAGCCGGACAGAACAATCTCCCAGACAGAAGCAGGGAAATCCCGCTGAACGATGGTCTGCTGAGGAAGGTAGCCAATCTCTGTGGATTTCAGTTCCTCTCCCAGCTGAATCTCTCCTTCCAGGGGGCTCTGTAAAAAAAGTAATGTTCTCATGAGAGTGGATTTTCCGGAACCATTTTCCCCGACAATACAAAGATAGTCCCCATGGTTCACTTCAAAATTCAAGTCTGTCACCAAAGTGATATTTTCATAGCCCAGGGTCAGGCCCCGGCAAATAATCTCAGCCATTTTTTCTCTCCAATACTTACCCGAAGCAGTTTCACAAAAGCTTCTTTACTCCCTGCTGATCTTCCCTGACTTTTTGGTCTGCTCCTCTGCCTGACATTCCTGACAGATTCCATAAAATACGGTTCTCATGGGATTGAGTTTAAAATTATGCCGGCTCAGCAAATGCTGACGCAGCATCTGAATCTCATGGCAGTCGAGATGAATCAGTTTACCGCAGCTCTCACATTTACAGTGAAAGCAGGTCGGCTGATGGCAGCAGGATGCCGAATCTATATATTCATAACAGGCGCCGCTGTTTTCATCAATAAAATATTTGTTGACAGCGCCCTCCTCCACAAGCCGCTCCAGCTGCCGATAGATCGTCGCTGTCCCAATCTTCCTTCCCTGTTCTTTAAAATAGCGGCAGAGATCCGCCGCCGTAAAATGCTGTCCGGGAATTTGTCCCAGATATTCAAGCATGGCCTCACGATGCCTGGTATTATATTGTATCTTCGATGCCATCACAGCCTCCTTTCAGGTTTGCTGTCTTTCATGGGGCAAAATGAAAACCTTTTTCATATTCATTATGAAAACAGTTATCATATTATCCCAAATCCAGGCCCTTGTCAAGAAAAGAAAGAGCAGGATGTCCGAGCCCCTATTTGGCTTCCCGGAATCCTGCTCCTTTGTGTATTCCATCATATTATCTTTCTTATTTATCTTACAATCCTACTGCTCAGGTGCCGCTTTCCTGCCTACCTGCTGTCCCATCTTCACAGGAACCTCCTCACCGCTGACGAGGGTTCCGGCAAACTCAGAAAGGAGGGCCGCACGATCCTTCCGGAGGAGAACAATGATGGTGGATCCTCCATATTGGAACATTCCTTTCTCCTGGCCACGCCGAACGGAAGCCTCCTGATCATAGTTGACAATACGCCCCACCAGCATTGCCCCCACTTCCATCTGCAGTACTGTCCCGAAATTCTTAGTTTTCAGGAGAGTGTATTCCCTGCAATTGCGGGCAAAAACCGGAATCTTCTCCAGGGCAACGGGACGCACTGTGTGCAGTTCTCCCGGAATGAAGATATTTCTGCTCTTTTGGCCGCTGTCCACATAACAGTAGCGATGATAGTGGTTGACGCAAAGCCTGTAAACCAGACATAGGCCATCTTTATAATAGTCAGCCAGTCTTTTGCTGTTCAGTAGGTCCGGCAGACGATAACTGCTGTTTTTTACATGGAGAACTGTATCCTCCCGGATCTCACTGACGCTGAGCAGTCCGTCACAGGGAGCAATAAGATGTTCCGGCTCCAGGTCAATGGGCCGAAGTCCCGGCTTGATCTTCCTGCTGAAGCAGTCATTGAAGGAACGCATCGATTCCGTCTCATACTCTGACAGATCAATTCCGTTCTTTCTCACAAAAGGGTCTATCAGAATCCCTGACGCCGCCGAATCCAGAAATCTCCCGCAAGCTTTTGACAGGGTGGGAGTCGTCAGCCCTTTTAAAACAGTTCTGCCGACTGTAGTGCCATATAGGAAATGCAACATATCTGCCATAATATCAAATCCTCTTCCTATCAATTCCTAGAACTGGACAATGATGTTCTGAATATGGAGGTAGTACTTGATTAATACAAAAGCGACAAACTCCACTGCGCCGATACCAATCAGTAAAATAATCACCCTCAGATTGGGTTTTGGCACTTTTATCCTGGAGACAAACAACAAGGATGTCAGCAGCATTACTCCAAAATATAAAAGAGTCAGATCCGCCTTGGTCAGGAACTGAAACAACATTACTGTCGGAAAAATCAAGGCCGCCGAAGTCACCGGAAGGCCGATATAGCCGGACATTGCCGGGGAAGCAAGCTTCTTTTTCTCCTCTTCCAGCACATTAAAATAGGCCAGTCGTATCAAGGCTGCCAGCACATAAACCATAATGATCATTATGAGAAAAAGCGGATAGATAACCCTCTTTTCTCCCGGCTGGTCCACATGGAGATTGGGAACAGTGGTCAATCTGTCACTGGTCCTGACCATGCCCAGTCCGATACACGGAGGAAGCACACCAAAGGAAATCAGATCTGCCAGGGAGTCAATCTGCACCCCAAAAGACTTCTGCCGGTCCGTCCGTCCACGTTTTGACCGGGCAACCCGCCCGTCAAAAGTGTCGCACAGACCGCTTAACAACAGAAAGAAAGTTCCGTAAAAAGGATGCCCTACGCCGTTTAGGCATACCATGATCCCCGACACACCGGAAATCACGGAAAGATATGTAAGAATGACGGTATAATCATAAACCCCTATCATGTTTTCCTCCATTTTTCTTCAACAATAAATAACCGATCAGAACCATGGCGGCACTGATGATGATGCAGCAATAGAAGGACAGACTTCTGCCAATCAACTCCAGACGATAGGCATAATCCTTGCTGAACAGCTGGGTATAGCCATCCAGCATCAGCATATCTGCCACACCCATGGCACCGGGAATAGGAACACAGTTGGAACCCAGCACCACCATGATCTGTGTCACAAAAAGATCTTTCACTCCGGACAAAGGCCCTCCTGTAGCCAGATATACCATAATTGTCACCATAATCTGGGACAGCCGCTGCAGAAGATTGAAGACAAAAGCCTTAATCCAGATAGTCCTGCTCCCGGACATAATCCTGACACAGTCACTGTAGTCCTTCTGGGTTTTTGTCAGTTTATCCAGATGCTTCTGGGGGTTTCGCACCAGATGAATCCGATACAGCCCCCTGAGAACCTTTCGTACAGTGCCAAAAAGGAACTGCGGCTTGTAAAGCAGCAGAAAAAAACCTGCGCCAAGCCCTGCCAGGGTGACAAAGCCCGCGATGATCAGAAGGCGGGAAAAAAGGCTGAATCCCAAAAACAAACCCGGCTTCACAAGGAAGGCAAGAACACCCAGAAACAGAATAGCCATGGTGTACATAACCAGATTCAACACCAGGGCTGCCGTAGCGATGGCAGTGGGTATGCCATCTCTGATCATAAAAAAGGCACTGGCCGGCTGGCCGCCGGTGGCAGATGGCGTAATGGCTGAGAAATAAACATCCGCCGCGCTGTAAAGCATCCCGCGGACCCTCTTCCTCTGATAACCCACATGCTTAATAATCGCCAGCAGAGCCTCTCCTTCAAACCAGATAAATCCTGCGGAAGAAAGGACCGCCAGAAACAGATATACCGACTGAGCATGTTTTAGATCATCGATCAGTTCCCCAAAAGTCAGGCCGTTCCCTCCGGACGAAACCGCCCAGATAGACAGGACTGCCAGTACTACAAATATAATACCCCAGAAATAGTTTTTCTTATTACCCATATGTTAATCCTGACCGGACTGAATGTGGAGCAGTCTCCTGTTCAGTCCCTCAAAAATACGTCCCAATCTGAACTTTTTCGCAAGATAGAGCCCTGCCTCAGCAAAAAGAACGCCGCCAGCGATATCAATCACTAAATGCTGTTTCAGAAAGACCGTTGACGCAAACACCAGGAGGGCACAAACCAACATGACAGGCCGATAGTATTTCGGTGGATGCTTCATATACAAGGATCCCCGGTAAACCATCCAGCTCTCAAGGCAATGAATTGACGGAAAAAGATTATCCGGCGCATCCAGGGAGAAAACCAGCCTGGTGCATTGATCCCAGAACCCGCTTCCCCCAGGCCAGGGCCTGTTAAGGGTTGTCGGAATCAGAATAAACACCACTCCGGCGGCCAGTTTGGCCAGAAGATCCCCGCTGATTACCCGATAGCATACTTCTTCACTTTCTCTGGCAATCATCAGATAACCGATAATCCAGTGGGCATAGGCCAGCACATAAATCAGAACGAACTCTGTCCGAAAGGGAATCAGGTCATCCAGAAACAGTTTCAGTATATAATGTTTTCTCCCTTCGTTAACGATCCGGCTGCCAAAATAAACTATGGAATTGCAGCTGGCTGCCGAAAGAAGCGGTATCACAGAATATTTTTTTAAGATTTTATCAAATATCATTTCCTTCATTTCAGTATACCACGTAATAGTATAGCATAGATTCCTTTAGAATAAACAGTAACAATATATCATAAAATCCCTGCTTAGAATAGCAAAAAAACATTTTGGCGAAAAAAAACTGCAGTCTACCTCAGAAAACTGCAGTTTTTATAAGGACTGTCAATAGGGAATTTCAATGATATTGCCGGTGCAATTATACAGAAAACGGTCTCCCAGTTCTTTCCGGAGTATCTCAATGTTCTTCTCTCCGGTACAGTGGGATACTCCCACCAGATCAAGATTCATCTTTTTAAAGCATTCTATGGTCTTTCGCACTCTCTTTTCATCGGCCTCCATCAGATGAGTACCGCCGATCAGACCGCAGATATGTTTTCCAGTCCTCTGCTCAATCGTCGTCAGGATATTGATGATGCCAGGGTGGGAACAGCCGGCCACCACGAAAAGGCCCCGGTCCGTATCAATGCTTATTGCCATCTCATCCGTAAACCGATCCGGCTTATAAGTAAGGCTGTCCATACATCTGCCGAAAGGACCGCAGGACTGGTCTTCCTCCTGATAGAAAAAAGTGGGATTCCATGTTTCAAAGTCTGCATTTCTCAGAAAGTTTCGATGAATACACAGACCATTTCCAAGATCCATCATGTCCTCCTGAACTTCCTTTACGGGAATCCCCAGTTCCTGGAGCATCCTCCGGTCAAAGCTGTTGCCGATGAACTTCATCCTGCCATCGGATTTCTCATGATAGCATATCTTAAAAAAACCATTTCCCACCAAAACCTGCCTGGGCTTTCCAATCTCCCGGACCAGACGGAGCAGGCCTCCGGTATGATCATAATGGGCGTGGCTGAAGATCACATAATCAAGGTCTGACAGATTCGCCCCTAAATTTACAGCGTTCTCATAAAAAGCACCGCTTTGTCCTGTATCCATCAGGACACGGATTCCCTCTCCCTCTATGAGGACAGACAAACCATGTTCGCAGAGAAGCCGATCCTCCTGATCAGGATGATTCTCTATTAATGTGGTAAGCTTCCAGTGCATTTTTCTCCTCCTTTCTCTTTCCGGCTTTTCTCCGGCAAAAGAAAATGGTCTCATTCTTTTGGATAAGACTCCAATATATCCGTAATCGCAGGAACCAGGTCTTTCTTTCTGGAAATGCCCGGCTCAAGCCTGTATGATGTACCGTCATATACAACCCTTTCCCCGAAAGCTGCTTCAATCACTTCTCTTGCCGCGTCATTGGAAGGCACCAGATATGTGACAGAAATATCATCATGAAAGATACTAATCTGTGCAAAAGACATGTCCATTCCGGCTGATGTTGATTCTGAAGATACTACTCTTTTCATTCGGCCGACCAGCTCTTTGGCGCTCTTTTCATCATAGGCACTGATACAGCCAATGGCATATTTTTTACCGCCGCTTTCATATTCTTTATAGTCACTGAGAAAAATCTCCTCATCAGACATACCCTCATAAGAAAGGGATGCTTTGAACAATTCCTGATAGAAAGCATCTGTATCGGAAATTCCTGCCCTGACACTGAGGGCTTTAACCGCCTCTCTGTCCGCGGCAGTGGTTGATTCAGACTGAAGATTATGTGTATCTGACAGAACTGCCCCCAGCATCACAAGGGCAATCTGTTTTTCCGGCTCCACCCCGTAATTCCGATATCGGATCCAAATAATGGTGGCCGTCGAACCAATGGGCCTTGCATCATAAATCAGAGGGTTGCCTGTGGTTACAGAACCAACCCCATGATGATCAATAATGCTGATAATATGTGCGTCCTCCAGGCCAGATGCTGACTGCAGATAATCACTGTGGTCCACCAGAATCATATCCAGTCCGGAAGCATCTTCCAGCAGCTGCGGAGTTTCCAGGCCGGCAGCTTTAAGAATATATGCTGTTTCATGATTGATCTCCCCAAGGACCACCGGAACCGCATCATATCCCAGTGTCTGAAGCAGGGAGGCATAGGCGATGGCGCTTCCGACCGTGTCTGGGTCCGGACTTTGATGTCCGGTAATATAGATTGTTCCCTCTATTTTTCCCAATCCGTCAAGATCACTGCGATTCAGGAGAACATTCCGCTCCGCTTCTTTTTGATAATATGCCGCTTCATGGTTTTTCCCCAGGTTATAGCATCCCAGACCCACTGCGATCAGAAGAAGAATCACGCCTCCCAGAGCCGCCAATGATTTTTTTTGCTTCATCTTTATTTCCTCCTATATCAATCGTAATCATTCCTCTCATGATTGAAATCACGAGAATCCTGCGTCAGAGATTGATCACTTCCTGATAATGGTAATACGTCCCTGTGGTTCCTTGTACTCCTCCGGAATCGTTCCGCCCAGCTCTGTTTTCATATAGTTGACCAGTGCCTCAAAATCAAGATATCCGACATAGACCTTTGTTCTGGCGCCTGCCTGCGCAAAACTATAATATGTATCACCGCCGCTTGCAACAAAATCAATGGTCGCTATGGTATATCTGGCTTTAGGATCAAACGCTTTCCCGCCCACTTCTGTAATGGTAACCCTGGAGCCTGGTGCGGCCGGTGCGTAAAACGTTGTGCCGGGGTAAAGTTCCCCTCTCTGATAGGGCACTGTCGTATCCAGCGTGTACTTAATCTGTGAGACCTGTGGAAATGCGTTCATAAACTCCGGAGATAACTGCGTTGCTGCCTCCAGTGCCTCCAGAAGCTCTGCTCCGGTCACTTCAATGGTACACAGCTGGTTGTTAAATGGGATGACATCGTGGATATCCCGCAGCCGGATGGGACCGGCTTTGATGGATTTCCGGATCGCAGCGCCATTCAGGACAGCAGCATCCGGCACAACGGCAGAAGCCTGGCTTACCTGCCAGTAAATGGCATCGACAACAAAATCCCCCAGATTATCCTCCCTGTCCACGGTATCCCCATTCAGGTCCCAATCGGTAACGGCGACTTTTTCTCCCAGGACAGCCTCAACTTCCGCAGAAATCTCCGCGGCCTTCTTCGCCACTTCCGGGTCGCTCCCTGTGTAGGTCCCCGCTTCCGCCAGGCTTTCCGTAAATCTGCCGTCCTCATAGGTTAAAATACCGATTTTATTCAGGTAATAGCCCGTTTCGGCAATCAGAACCTCATTCTCTTCCAGATCTTTGACTGTCCGCTTCTCCACCCGGTGGTCGTGTCCGTCGATCAGAATACTGATCCCTTTGGTATTCTGCACAACTTCCTCTGCATTGGTTCCTTTCATAACATTTCCTTCCCCAAGATGTCCCAGACATACGATGATGGAGCAGCCCTTCCCTTTCAATTCATCAATCTGCGCCTGCGCCGCAGCGTACAGTTCTTCCCCCGATGCAAAGGAAAGACCGGCTGTATTTTTCGGCGAGGAAGTGGTTGCGGTAGTAGGGGTATCCAGTCCGAACACACCGACCTTCGTGCCGTCTGAAAGGGTAAACACCGCATTCCCTTCAGCAAAAGGTTTCCCTGTGGCATCCACCGTAATATTCGCTGCCAATACCGGAAAATCCATCTCTGACATACGCTGCTCAAGCACATCCGCGCCGTAGTCAAAATCATGATTACCCAATGCTGCGACGTCATATCCGGCAGCATTCATGAGAGACACGACCGATTTCCCCTGAGAAAAGTTCGCGAAAGCATTTCCCTGGAGCATGTCGCCGGCATCCATAAGCAGAACATCATAACCCTGCTGCTCATAATCCTTTTTGAGCTGCGCCACTGCCTCCATTCCCAGGCAGTTGTCCGAAGGTTCAAGATAGCCATGTACATCATTGGTATGCAGGATCACGAGCTTCGTATCTTTGGTATTTTTACCGGTATCCTGACTGCAGGACACGATACCCGCAGCCAGAATCAGCAGTGCCGCCGCAGTCACTATTTTTTTCAGGATTCCATTCATAACTCATCCCTCCCGTTAACATTCCGGGCAGCATAGGATCTCTTGCAGCTTTCCCTTTCCTTTTCGCCGATTGATACGGTAACTGCAGCATCCGTATGCCGCAATAAAAGCAGTTGTTCCTAGCCAGAATCCGGTCATGTTCCAGCTTATCAGCCAGCCCCATATAATAGTTGTCAGATTTTGTTTCCCTCATTTCTATTCTCTTTGGCTATCGTCAGCAAAACGACCATCTCTACATGTTTGGTCATGGGGAAGAGGTCCACGGGCTGCATTTTCTGCACCTTATATCCATGGCTGGTCATATAATAAAGGTCTCTCTGCAGGGTCTGGGGATTACAGGAAATGTAGACTACCTTCTTTGATCCCAGTTTAAAGAGAGCGTTCATGAACTTTTTGTCGGATCCTGCCCGGGGAGGGTCCATGAACACCAGGTCGACTTTCTGCTGCTGTTCTGCCATTTTCACCATGAATTCTCCGGCGTCCGCACAGACGAAACGGACATTTTTCACCTTATTTCTTTTGGCGTTAAAGATGGCATCCCTGACTGCATCCCGGTTATTCTCCACGCAGAGGACCTGGCCGGCCTGATCAGAGGCTGTGATACCAATGGTGCCGATTCCGCTGTATGCGTCAAAAACCGTCTCCTGTCCCCGGAGGCCGGCATACTCCAATGCCTTGCCATAGAGGACCTCTGTCTGTACCGCATTGACCTGGTAAAAGGATTTGGGGGAAATCCGATAGATCTTCCCGCAGAGCCGGTCCTCAATATATCCTTTACCGTAGAGCACCTGCTGTTTATCCCCCAGAATCATACTGGTACTGCGATTGTTGACGTTGGCGACGATGGTGGTAATCTCCGGGTGAATTTTCCGCAGAGCTTTGACAAAATTATTCTTTGAGGGAAATACCGGGGAGGCTGTCACCAGCACCAGCATAATCTGGCGGGTCTCATGTCCTGTACGGATCAGGATATGCCTGAGAAATCCCCTGCCTGTGTCCTCGTTGTAGGGCCTCATTTTGAAGGACTTCATCAGTCCGGTCACCGTCCCCATGATCTCATCAGCTTTCTGGTTCTCAATCAAACACCGGTCCACCCGGATCACCCGATGGCTTTTCTCCTCATAGATTCCGGTAAAGCAGCTGCCGTGCCTGTCACCGGCCACAACGCCATGGACCTTATTCCTGTAATACCAGGGGTTTTCCATACCGATAATTGGCTCCACTTTGCCAAAAGGCTGCAGGAGCTTCCCTGCAGCCTTTTGTTTATGAGCCAGTTGTTCTTTGTAATCCATGGAAATGTAATCACAGCCTCCACATCGTTTGCGGTAGGGGCAATTCAATTCATGATCTTTCATAGTACTGACTTATCCTTTATCAATGATCCAAAATCTGCTGTATCTTTGCTGCAGGCTGAGCTTTCAGTCTTCCAGTTTGGAAGTACAGAAGGGGCAGCGTGTTGCTTCCGGAGAGATCTCGCTGATGCAGTAGGGACAGATCTTCACCGGTGCAGGTTCTTCTTCCTCCGGGGTCTTTCCTGCCACATCCCTGGCCTTATTGATGGCTTTAATCACGCAAAAGAGTACAAAGGCGACCAGGAGGAAGTTGATAACCGCTCCGATAAATACGCCAAATTCCACCTTGGCAGATCCCACCACCAGGTTCCACTCTGTGAAGCTGACGCCTCCTGTAATCACGGAAATCAACGGCATGATAATATTATCCACAAGAGCGGTTACGATGGCTGTAAACGCACCGCCTATGATGATACCAACAGCCATGTCCAAAACATTTCCTTTGGAGATAAACTCTTTAAATTCTGCAAAAAATCCTTTCATTTTCATGACTCCTTTCTTAATATTCTTACGAAAAATGATA
>JBGUIF010000128.1:0-48113 GCA_045112755.1 Anaerobutyricum sp. | reverse complement strand
CAATGCCTCTATTAGTTGTTTATTCCCTTTTCTTATTCGGTCATCAATCGCATTCCTTGTGGTTGGCGCCTTATATTCCCAATATTTACCTTTCCACAAGGCATCTGGCATTTTTCCACTTGAAGAATCTTCATTGAGACAATGGATATCTCCACCGAAAAAACGATGAATCCATTTTGTAGTACTTTGATCACTTTGTGAAGTATTATCATCAATCAGAACCTCCCCTTTATTGGGTGATGCTTCCAAGATAAGTTTCTCAGTAACATCCTTCACCGTTTTTCTGGGAATATTCTCTTTGAATCTAACTCCGCGGAACATATTCTGTAGCATCTTGTTCCCAGACATGTCTTCCATTCTCTGAGCTTGTCTACCATAGAACATTCTCTCAAATGGATCTGCAGACTGATCAACTCTGCTACGAAGTCGATCTGCTTCGTTTCGCCACCTATCCGCCCTCGCCTCATACTTCTGCTGATTCTCCGAATCCAGTCTTGTATCAGCCAGCCGCTCATACTTTTCAGCCTGCCTCTCTGCATACTGTTGCTTGGCTTCTTCCTTCTCGGTCTCAACAGCTTCCTGAACATCCTTCTTTGTGATCCTCCCGGAAGGCGGCGTGCTTATACCGGGGAAATAGGTCGTGTGGCTGTCTCTGCATCTTGGATGATAAAGGCCTGCACCAATGGCATCGGAAAGCAGCGGGAGCTCCTCTCCGTCCTCATCCTTCTCTCCTTCTTTGCCTCCACTCCAGACATCGTCTATGAAGACCTTCCCGACAAAGGGCAGGCACTCGGGACAGACTCCGCCGGGACCGGTATCACTTCTCTGATTGACGATCACCGTATGGATGCCCCATTCCTGGCGCTTGGTGCCTTCCCCCTGCAGATAGGCTCTCTTGGCGGCAGTCCTCACAGCCATGTCTGCATAATCAGATAAAGTGTGGCGGGCTCCATTTTTGTACTCTACGCAGTTGAGGCCGGCAGCTATAAAGTCCTTTGTGGCCATGTCCACGGCCTTCTCATAAGTCCCGGCTCCGGAGTTGGCATACACCTGGGCATTGAAGATGGTCTTGCGGTAAACATCATCTGCTTTCCGCAGGACGGCTGTCTCGGCCTTCCGGATCTCCCCGGTGGTTGCCTTGATCAGTGCGTCCATCTTCCGGTCATTCATCTCAAAAAACCGGCCTGACATGGCATCACTGGCCTTGGTCAGGTCGGCTCCGTTCTTGATGGCTTTCAGGATCTTCCGCTCCTGGTCCATCTGCCCGTCTTCGTTCATCCGGATCAGGATGTTGCCTATCCTCTTGTTGATGTCCTGGAACTGGGTCCCATACTTCTCTTTGTTCTGCCTCTTGTATTTATCTAATGACTTCAGCTGCAGGGCCTGCCACATCTCCCACTCTTTTTCTTCACCAATCTCTTCGACCTTATGTCTTTCCATGTTTCTGACCATGGATGACATCAGTTCATTTTCTATCGCGGCAAATGCGGCCCCCACATCGTATTCATCCCTGATCTTCGGCATGCGTCATCATTCCTCTTCAAGGTTCGCCTGGAAGCCTCCCATTTCCATATTGACTGCAGGTTCTTCCAGTTCAGTGATCCCCTGTTCCTCTTTGATACGGCGGATCTCTTCCTGCTTCTCCTCATCGGATAGGGAATCCCCGTACATCTCCTCAATGGACTTATCGATACTCATGACACCGTAGGACTTGGCCTTGCCCACAGTCTCCACGACACTGTCAAAGCCGGGTGCTGCATACTCTCCGAACTTGGCGGATACTTCATACTCCCCAGGACGTCTGCCGTTCATCAGGTCGTAGACCATCATGGTCTTTTCCACCAGTTCCGGAATCACGTCATCAAGGACACCGACCAGTTTCTCCCTGACATGGATCGTGATCTTCTCTTTTTCCCTCTGGCTCTCGGCATTGTCGTTCTTCTTCAGGTCGATGCCGAGTGTAGCGGGGGAGATGATGCCCTGCAGCACAAGATCCAGGAAGGAACTGTAGCTGTTCACATAGGCTTCATAAGAGATCACAGGCTGTACTACCTCGATCTTGTCGGAATTGCCTTCCTTCGCCGAAGAGCCTATGGCGATATAGTCGTTATCAAAATCATTTGGTTTGACCAATTCTCCGGTCTCCGGGTTCCTGGGGACCATATCCTCCGGGATATACCGGGCAATGCGTCCCTTCCTTACGGCATCCAGCCACTGGCTGATCACCTCATCCAGAGCATCAAGGTCATCGGTCTTGGCATCGAACAGAGCCTTGCCCCTGCCCTCCCATTTGACGGAGGGGAAGAACTGCAGCGGGACACCCATGATGAAATCGCCATCAAAGGCAGAATCCTCCAGGTCTGCTGTCTGCTCCAGCTGATCCATGGGGACTTCTTTCCCATCTTCAGAGTAGAGCTTATACCGGACATATCCTTTTCCGTATGTTTCTTCCAGCCGAAATTCTTTCTCTGCATTGTTCGGATCCGGATACCTGGTATAATACTTGATCTCGGTCAATCTTCCCCGCTGGCGGACAAAGTCCACAGCATCCGCTTCATAGAATTCCAGGATCGGATACCCGCTCACGCTCTGGTCCATGCTGATCTTGAAAGCGCCGTCTCCGGAGGACAAAGCCCCGGCCACTGCTGTTCCGATCACGTCAGAAAAGAGGTTCTCCCTGGCGATCTCATCCCAGAGGTCTTTGGTCGGAGTGACTTCCCCATCCTCTCCGAAACTGATCTCGTTGAGGTCTGCAGTTGTGATGTCCTTATACCTGTCCACCACGATCTGGACGATACCGGAATGTATCTTCCTTACTGTCCCCTGCGGTGTTGCCGCCCAGAACCGTGACCGGTATGACGGCCACCTTGCTACC
Source organism: Anaerobutyricum sp. (assembly GCA_045112755.1). GTDB lineage: Bacteria > Bacillota > Clostridia > Lachnospirales > Lachnospiraceae > Anaerobutyricum. The sequence goes on along the minus strand of JBGUIF010000128.1, from coordinate 45,238 downwards.
TGCTTGAAGAACTGTTCGATCTCAGCCGGATCTGCCCGATACCAGATCTTGTTTTTCAGCACGTTCTCGTTAAAGGTCAAAGGCTCCTTTATCTGTATTTCTCTTTCCGTTGCCGGTATGATCTTGAAGATCTTGGCAATCATGTTCCTGAACCATCCCATTGCTTCTTGTTCCTCCTGATACCTATCTTGGTCTCATATGGCAGCCAAGCATACTGCACGCTGTTTATCATGTGGTCATTGCCGTCCTCCGGCTCGTTATCCTTGTCTTCCCGCCAGCTGTAGACTTCCAGTTCGTGAATGTAGTTGATGCAGTGATCCAAAACATAAAAACACGGCCCTGTCTCTGCGTCTGCAAACCAGTTCAGCTGGTTGTTGATTCGGTCAATGATCTTCTCTTTCTTCCATGCGTTGTTGAAGGAATAGATACATCCGTTCAACCGCTTATATTTTAAAAACTCCGTGATCGTTGCCTGATCAGCGGAGTCTATGAATGTCTTCCTGGCAAATCCCCACTTGCTGCGGTTGCGCTCAAGGAAATCCATATAGTTCTTTACTGTGTCGGAAGGTGCCAGCGGTGTCCCCAGCGTGGCATTGTTGTATACCTTCTCATCCAGCAGACAGCAGTTTCCAAAGTTTGTGATTCCGATGAAACTCATGGAGATCGTATCCGGAGAAGTCTGCGAATAGGCCGTATCCAGTCCTGCAGAAAAGATGATGAACCATTCCTTCTGGTGGTGCTTTGCCGGGTCCTTGACCAAATCCATGGCTTTCTCTCTTGTGATGATGTGCTTCCTTCTGTCAAAATTGCTGAAAACCAGTCCTGTTGCTTTACCGCGGAGGCCCTGGATCTTGTTCTTCCAGAGCTTGGTGCCCTCTGGGACGCTATCAATAATCTGTTTTCTTTTATCCTCAGGTAAACCCCAGTTATCTTTAAATGAAAAAAACCAATGGACCCACCCACAGTGTTCTTCCTCAATCAATTCACTTAGAATCTCCATCGGGGTCTGGTCTGCCCATTCTGGAAGCGGTCTGCAGCGGTTAATATATTCCTTATAGACCGGAAGATTTGGATCATCAGGATTAAGGGTTGCCATCGTGTAATCAGCTCGCATAATCGCTTCCCTCACAAATTCCATGTTTGCTGTATTGATCTCATCGATATACAGACAGCCGTACTGACCACCCAGAGCATCTTTCCATCGCGCCCTGTCTCGGTATCCAACGATAAAGATGATTCTGTCTCCCCTGACGGTATGCACTATGATGTGGGGCATTTTATAGGCAGACGATCCATTGCCTTTATATTCCACAAGAGTGCTCGGAAAAACATCCAAAATACCCAAGTCTTTTTGGATGATGTTTTTCTCGGCTGCACCCGTATCATCTGCAGCCATAATATGTAATTGCTTTGGTGATGCCATTACCTTACATACAAACTTATAAGTGCCAACAGTGGTTTTTCCCGCTGCAGTAGTTAAGTCCCCTCGAGAACTTCCAATTGTGCCTTATTGCGTATGAATGCATTGTATTTTGGACTCAGTATTAGAGTTGAGCTCAAGGGAACATCACCTCCCATCATATCTCCAGGCATAACCAAAGTTAACCTCCATCTTTCTACTCATTGATCATGCCCATCTGCTTCAAAATGTTGTCCATTTTCGCCATGTCATTTTGTTGGCTGGAAAGCTCTACTTTATTCTGCGGCTTCTCTCCTAAGCCATCCCTAATCAGCTCATACGCTTTCAGGTTCCCGTGCTCCGCCATGGCGAGAATCCTATTATTAATCTTTGCTATCCTCTCTGGAGTACACCGCTCCCTGAGGTCTTCGTTAAGAGATTTATTGATTGCTCTGGTCTCTGCTGATTTTTCAGCAGCTTTCCTCGCTGTTTCCTCGCTAAAGGGCTTTCCTTTCTTTAGATTTTCCCTGCTATTCGGGTGTTCACCCCTGGGCATTACCATCACTCCAATTCAATCCTTTATCCCGGATGATATTCCAGAACTCTTCGATATCATGCGGTTCAATATAGTATTTCAGTCCATCGTTGCTGTACTCGATCCCGACATGATGGAGCTCATGCCGGATCAGTGTTTCTATCTGTTCGTCCGTGAACCCTGCGATATTCTGTTCATAAATGACAATAAAAAAATCATACTGGCAGCACCAGGCATACTTCTCATCCACCTTGTAACATTCTCCCAGAATAATCTTGTTTCTTCGTTTCTTTTCTTTTGTACTGGACAGGTAAGCGATACGGACATCTGACTCCAGAATGTCCCTGAATTCAGGAAGGGTCCTGATCAGCCGTTTTGCGATGGTCCTATATTTTCTTTCATGCCGAATCAGACTCACCTTCTTCCAAAACACGCTTGCCCGGCGCCTTAAGCCTTCAGCCGGTTGCTGACAGGCGAAAGGAGGGATAGGCGGTAATGCTCTATCTTTATTTTGTTGACGCTGTCTGCCCTGAAAAGTAATGTCGTGGATCAAAAGAAGGCAGAGGCGCAGGCGCCGGACCCAGTGTCGATTAATTGCAACAAAAAAGGCAGCGGGATAGTTCCGCCACCTTTTGACTCTAGTATTATATCATTTATTTTTTTCCCCGGTGTATCATCTTATATTTTCTTCAGGCCTTCCGCGATCTTAAAAACATATCTGGACTTCCATCTGCTGAAGGTTACTCTTGTCGCACCAGCATCTAATGGATACGGCATGCCGTGCTGGATGTTGTTCCACACCGCAGTCTGATAAGGTTCCGGCATCAGAGACTTTTCTGTCTCGATCAGGTTGATGATAGCCAGGTCACGGTCAAGGTTGATTGCTTTCTTTGCTGTCGGGTCACTGATGTATGTTCCCCTTGGCATGCCGTCGCTCTGTCCCGATCCGGTGATGACAGCCTCCGCCTCTTCCTTGATACGATAGTATCCGCGTATCGTCCAGAGAGTCCTGTGCCATTCATCCCTTGGAAGAATGTGTTTGTTGTTTTTCTGTCTCTGATAATCCCGCATTGTATCCCTCTTTATATTCTGATTGGTTCGGGCAGATAACACCAGGCTGCCACCGTGAATGTCCTGATCCCGGGATAGTCTATCAGCGTCCACCCATCATCTGCATACTCTGCCAGTAATAAGTGCGTGCCGTCCTCTTTTGTCTGTATCAGGCACTGGGAGTTAAGTCGTGGCTCTCCCGCCTCGATCGGGATCAGGGTCAGGTTGCTGTAGATGGAATCTCTCTCACTGCCTGCCTGACAGAGGACGGTAAGAAACATCCCGATGATGGTGCCGAGGACGAAACATAAAGTGCCTGTGATAAAGATTGATGTCATGAGCGGTCACCTTCTTCCTGATTGGATTCTCTCAGCTTTTCAATCTCAGACTCTAATCTATTCAACTGTGTCATAATGTGTTCTTCCCACCTTTGATTCATCTCTTCGCAATGCTCATACCATATTTCGTTTTGTTGCATAGACTTCTTGAACCAGTCATCGTTTTGCAGTAAAACCAATACAATCCAAAAGATATTTGAAGCAATAAGTATTCCGATCATCCATGTCATTCCTCTTCACCTTTCATTCATCCAACTCGCTATTTAACCATTCGTGCTTGCAACGGAAACAATTTTCTCTGTTCGGATAATTTATACCTTTTCCATGGCAATGTGCTCTTGGATCACCCTCAAAATATGGGCAATTCACATTGTAATGCACCGTTGCTTCATAAGACGCTCCACCATCGTCAATCTGATCTGTCAGTGAAACGATCATATATTCAAGATTTGTCATCCTGTTCACCCTCTATTAATACGAATCTCTAACCCTATATTTCCAATCAATGATAGTGCCAAACTTATATCTTCCTTCCTGTGGGACAACTAGAATTGCAACAGTTCTCCACGATACCCCATGTTGTGATTCGTCATGATCCATTATCATCTGGTGAATAATTTTCTTGGCGATTTCCATCGCTTCTGCTTCATCATCAAGTAATATGTGGAATCTGAATCCATCTTGGATTCTTTGGTATGTGACATACACATCTCCTACATACAAACGCAAATCTGTCGGTATTGTTTCATCTTTCGGTATGTAAAACCTGATATCGCTCATCTGTTCTCCTTTCTGCATAACTGCAATAATCATCCTCGTGCATTTGGAAGCATATTATATTTGCTGTAGGTATGTTTTCTGGGGTGGTATTGTAATAATATTTACAATCCTTGCAATGAATGATTTCTGGTTCTGCTGATGGCAGAGTAGATAATGCATAGTGTTCGGGACACATAATTATCTGTTCGTCCTGTGGAGCGTTGTAAACGAATTCCCTTTCATCGCAATCATATCCACAAGCAGAACACATCGCTTCAATAGCTTCCTGTCTGCTGATACAATCAAAAGTTGCATCTTCTCCAGAAAGTTGTGCCTTCTCCCTTCTCTCTTTCAGCTCCCTCAGCCAGTCCGCCTGCTGTCTGTGCTCTTCGGAACACTTCCGCTGTTCGTCCGTGAAGCAGTCGTAGTCTGCGACGTCTTCGCAATGCTTAATGCTTTCTTCCAGTGTCATCCTTCCCCTCCAATTCTCTGATAGCTATCGTCAGTGCTTCATACTCTTCCTCTGTCTGGGCCAGTTCGTCACGGATCCAGATTAACTCGTCTGCTGCTTCCTGTTTTGTCATAGCTTCTCCTCCACATAATCCCTAATCTCACTCACCGGGTCGATATTGCCGTCCACCTGATCAATATACTTAAGTAGGTCTGCCTTTTGTTTCGGATGCTTCTCAATCAGTCCCTTACATGCCGTCTCGTCGAAATTGGCCAGCTTGATGATAAGCCTTATCCCTTTCTGTATCTTGTCCTTGCTGTAATTGCTCAGGGCATGGCTCTTTGCCTTGTACAGTCCCCGCAGCACTTTGTTCAGTTCGGGGTCATCCTCGATGTCTTCATACGTTGCCAGTTTGTCAAGAGCCTCAGATAGAAGGGATTTGTCTTTGATGACGGCTACGTTCTGATGGTATTCGGTGTATCTCATTCAACCACCTCGCTCTTAAAAGTGATGATTATATCGTCAAGCAGTTTCTGTATCATCGAAATATAAGCATCGTCGGCTAGAAACCCCATGTGATTTAAGTGCATGATTGACTCATAGCTTTTTATGTATTCATTCATGATTCCGTGCCACAATTCTTCTCTCACTGCCTCTCCTCCGTCCTCTTCATCTTCTCATTGATTACTTTGTACATCTCTTCCTCACTCACTCCCAGAGCCCGTCTGATATCGCTCATGACCAGCGTGACATCTGCCATCTCTTCGGTGATGTCAGTGATCAGTTTCCGCTGGGTGTACTTTTCGTTCAGCGTCCTGTCACCATGCAGATGCCGTCTGTATCTGGCAGATGCTGAGATCAGTTCCCCGCACTCTTCCATAAGCTGGTTGAGTCTGCTCTCAGTGTGGTCGGTTGGTGTGGTGGGGCGTGGTTCGTCTAATAGTTCACTAACAGTAATGCCGAGGGCTTCCGCTATCCTGGGTAACTTGTCACACTTTGGGATGTATATATTCCTCTCATATTGCCCTATCGTTACCTCAGCCACCCCCACGGCTTTCGCCAGTTCTTTTTGCTTCAGCCCCTTCGCTTTCCTTGCCTGTTTTATCCTCTCTCCAATAGTCACAGTTCCTTCTCCCCCTTCCATCTAAAGTCAGTGCATGCATAGTTCCTTGACCGCTCCATACACCTGTTCTTGTGAATACAGTCCGTACAGGTCATCGCTCCTCCTCCTTTGCTACTCTCTCGACAATTTCCTTCGCACGATACAGCCCAAGAACAAACCTGTGATTACTTGGTGTGTAGAATCCGTCCTTGTCTACGGGGACTGCCCCGATCTCTTTGTTAATTTCTTCGATAATTTTATAAATCTGTTCTGTCACTTAAATATTCCTCCAGTGCTTCTTTAGCTTCTTCCCATCCGTGTGCCACTATGCATTTATATCCGAAGGCTTCCAGTGCCTTGATCCATGCAGCCTGTTCTTTTCTGAGTCTGCCCTTTTCCGCTTTCATCTCAATGAACATCCCATGATAGCCATGGAGCGGAACAGGATAGAAAAGATCCGGAACACCCGCTTTCACTCCCATCTGTCTGTTTCTGATCAGCCATCCCTGGCCTCCAACAGACTCGTTTGGAATATGAAAAAGATACTGGAGCCTCTTATCGGTTCGGCACCACTGAATGAGTTGTTTCTGTTCCCGGGTTTCGCTCATTTTTTTTCTCCAGCCATTTCGATCACTGTTGTAGGGTCACCCCTTACGGGAGAAATCGAACTCCCGTAAGGGGGTAACACAACACAGTGATGGGTCTTTAGTTACAGTTACTCTTATATAAAGGGTTTTGTAACTCATAACTCACTCCAAATACACCTTTTACCTTTTTTGTTTCGGCCATACGTTCTGCCTTGAAAATCAATCTGATCCTCTTTTCTGTAGTGGACCACCTTCAATCCATTGATGGTAGCAACCTCATAATCCGTCTCTGATGTGAACTTCTGCTTTGCATTGCTCTCGGATATCCCAACCGCTGCCAGTGTCACAGCGGAATCGATACTTGCTGAAAGTAGTTCATCCACAGTGTCGAACCAGTCCGTTTTCTGTTTCTGATTCTTTCCTGTGCCTCTTCCAGAATTGCCCGAATCTGAATAGGTCGCTACACCAAGATAGTTGTTCGCGTCCATGACATGCATGGGATAGTCAAACCATAGCCGCTCTGTTTCCATCGGCGGAAACTCACGAAGCGTTCCGTTCATCTCCCAGCCTGTCAGTTCAGCCGCTGCATCCGGATGTTCTTTCCGGTACTTGTCGGTAAGGCCTTCCACATTCAATTCTCTGAGGTCCAGTATTGCGTCCGGGTCCCTGGCGAACACTCCGGATCCGGAAGACCGGTCTGCCGCATTTGCATATTTGCCAGACGCACCTTTGGAGTGGTGATGGCAGTAAATCACGGAAACATCCATTTCCGTTGCCAGCCTGTCGAAATATCCGCAGAAGGTCGCCATCTCGGTGGCGTTGTTTTCGTCGCCGGTAATGACCTTGTAAATAGGATCAATGATCACTGCAGCATAACTGGTTCCTTTGTGCCTGTGAACCAGTATCGGCGTCAGTTTGTCCATGGGTTTTGCCCGGCCCCTGAGATTCATGATGGCGATGTTCTGCAGATTGTTCGGTTTCAATTTACGCCGTCTGTAGATTTCCTTGAAGCGGTGATAACATGATGCGGAATCCAGTTCCAGGTTGATATAGCACACGCGGCCCTGTCTGCATTTGTGTCCGAGCCAGTCGACACCTTCCGCAATGGAAATAGCCAGGTTAATCAGCAAGAAGGACTTGCCCGCCTTGCTGGGTCCGGCCAGAAGCATTTTATGACCGACTCGCAGGATGCCCGGGATCAGCTCTTCCTTCAGCGGCGGCATATTGTTCCAGATTTCGTCCAGGGTCACATCCGCAGGAAGGTCATCGGCCATATCCTCCCGCCACGCCTTCCATGCTTCATAATCCTTTGCGCCGATATTTCTCTCGATGATGTACTGCCAGTTATTGCCGCGCCTTACACCGGGAAGCCTGCTGAATCTGGATTCGTTCTTGTCCTGGTCATCCGGTTCGAATCCCGACCGCTTGCAGAACTCATACAGTTCCTTTACTCTTGCCTTATACTGCTGGGCATTTTCCGCATCGACCCGGACCAGTGCATGGAGCGACTTGTTTCCGGAACTGATCAGAAACGTGATGGGCAGGTTCATCTCTTTAAGAAGTGCGTACTGCTTTTCCTTCGGAATCTTATCCGACTCGATAAGGCAATGTTTCCACCTGGTCACGTTCTTATTGTTTTCACCGTCGCCGTCCAGGGGATTGAATCGCACATAGGCACCGGCGAATTCGTTCATGGTACCCAGCGCGTCCTTGATCGTACCCTTCCGCAGCTTCTTGATGATGTCGCCTGCGGTCCTTCTGTAGACGGTCTGTCTTGGCTTCCAGCTTCCGTCCGGATCCTGATAGAAGCTGACACAGTAGCCCACGTACTCTTCCGGCTCAAAAAGCGTTGTGAAATATTCCAGCATTTCACCTTTTGGATTGTAACTGTCCGGTGCCGGCGGAACCCTCTCCGGACTGACAAAGGACGGGTCTATGATATTCTCTTCCAGCAGCAAATTACTGATGTCATAAAACTCCGGCTCAGAAACGGGATTGTATCCGTAACTGGTTGCAATATGGAACAATGTCCCGCCGGTCACCTCGGACCGATTGAAGCTATTCCATTTTCGCTCACATTCGCCGCGTTTATACTTAGAACCCGTTCGGCTCCAGTCGTCCCATACCGTCCAATCAGCACCTTCATGTTTCAGGGCCATGCCGACCTTGAGCCATTCGTCATAGGAACAGTCGGCGGGGATGTATTTGAGTAGATCTCTATCAATCACGCAACTTCCACCTCTTCCATCCGACCGCTGCCAGTGCGGACATCTTTCTGCTGGCCTGTTCGAAGGTCCAGTCGATAGGTTCATACCCGAATCGTTTCAGGGTCCGGATCTGTTTTACGGTTGCCATCTTCCTGTTTGCCCTTCCGATCAGTTTATCCATGATGGCACATGCATAACCTTTTGTGATTCCTTCCGCATCGACTCCAAACCTCTGCAGAGCCTGGATCTGCTTGTCGGTGGCATCTGCCTCCTCCCATTTGAATGTAGGTTCGTAATCGGCAAGACCCACATCGTCGAGAATCACGAACAGTTCCAGAGGATTGACCAGTTTGGACTTCTTCTTCGCCTGGTTCGCAAGTGCTTTCGCCAGTGCATTCCGCCTGGATTCTTCCGCATCAGAAACAGCCGAAAACAGGTCTATTTCGTCGTTCTTAGCCTCTTTTACGACTGCCTTGATATCTTCCTCATTATCGGAAACCAAAGACGCAGGACGGCACAAATTGTGCTTCTGACACATCCACAGGAAGTCCAATAACAGCAGATTATCCTTCCCGGGGTAAAGTCTTGTTCCCCTTCCGACCATCTGACAGTAAAGGCTGCGGATCTTCGTAGGCCGAAGCACTACCACGCAGTCGCAGGATGGACAATCCCAGCCTTCAGTCAAAAGCATGGCATTGCAGAGGACAGCGCCCGGACCCGCCTTGTCGAACCAGTTAAGAATCTCTTTTCGGTCAGCACTGTTTCCGTTCACTTCCCTGGCCCCGGGAATCATTCCCGCCAGTTCCTGGGCAATCGAAATCAGCGGACAGAACACGACGGTCTTCCTTGCCGATGCGTGGATCCTGATCGCCTCTGCAATCTGCGGCAGATACGGTTCCAGTGATTCTGCAATGGAGTCCACCTGGAAGTCACCAATCGAGACCGTCACGCTGTTCATGTCGATTTCAAGTGGTATTGTCTTTGCCGTGATCGGACACAGATAGCCTTCAGCTACTGCCGTCTTTAATCCGTATTCGTAGGCAATGCCGTCGAAGTACCTCGCAAGACTTCTCTTGTCGCCTCTGTCCGGTGTCGCAGTGACCCCAAGTACTTTTGCATCAGGGAACTGATTCAGTACTGTCAGATAGCTGGGGCTGATGGCATGATGCGCTTCGTCTACGATGACGGTCTGGAACTGCCCGGCATAATCTCTTCGGCACATTGTCTGAACTGATCCGACAGTTACCTGCCGGATCTCGTTCTCTTCTGCCTTGATCTTGCCGGGGAGTTCTCCGTACATGGCGAAGTATTTATCCCTTGCTTGCTCGATCAGTTCGTCTCTGTGGGCAAGAATAAGCGTATTGCCGTCCCGCTGGTGTGCGACAGTGTTAAATACCACGGTTTTACCGCATCCGGTCGGAAGCACCAGCAGTTCCCTGTTCCATTCAGACCACTTGTCATTTATTGCCTTTACCGCTTCCAGCTGATACGGCCGCAGCTTAAATGAATGGGAGTTCATCATCGGCATCACCTACATCCATAAAACCGTCCTTCTTTGCCCATGCATCATCGTTGAGCGTTACTGCAGGCGCTTTTGACGGTGGATAGAACTTTTCTACACGGTTAAACTTGCCATTGTTGCCTTCCATGATCGTGATTAGGCAGACTCCGCTCATGCCATCCATCTGATTCAGGTCGATTTTTGCACGGCCCTTCTCCGGAACCATGCCGATGCTCTCTGCAAAAGTCCGCACCAGGAACAGCAGCTTCTGGCAGATAAACAGATTGTTCCGAAGCGTCACAGTTCTCTCTGCCGTCGGAATTTCCAGTTCGCAGGTGACCTGCTGGGTGTTCTCGGGAATCTTCTTGGAATTGCCGGAATAATATCCAACCTCATGAGACACTACAGTGAAGTGATAATCGCCCTCCGGGAGGACTTCGAAAGTATTGTCATCAAGTTCCAGATTATTAATGTTTAATTCAGCCATTTGCCTTTTCCTTTCTTGCGCACATCATGCACAGCTTCTTTCCGTATTTGTTTTTAGTTGCGTTTGCGATAACCTCTGCAGACCTTCCATCTGCCGGAAGGATTTCATTTCCGCAGGCCTCGCAGAATATTTTCTCTCCGGTCGGTCTGTCCGATGACACCCTTACGGCATCCACCATCTCACCAAACGCGGAGATTTTTTTGACTTTTAATGTAATCTTTTTTCCCGCCCAGTCCTCAATGTATGGCGTTCCCCATACCTTTGCGATCATGGAGCCGTTCGTCTTGTTTAGGATCAGCGGCTTGATGTCTTCCACAAAGTAGGCAACCGTACACTCTTCCTTTCCGTTTTGGTTCTGAACGATTTCACGCTTGACCTCTTTGATGGTTACGGTCTTTTCTTCTCCCGGCTGAAAGGCGTAAGACCCAAGGTAATTGGGGTTTGTCAACTTCTTCCAGTGTGTCTTATTCATCTCCTATCAACTCCTCATTGGCATATCCGGGCCACTGCCCCGCTGTTTTGCATAAGTGGTATAATTTGATAAGGTCACGGAACTGTTCCCTTCCTTCATCGATAAATCCCTGGTCGCAGAAGTAAACCCTTACTGCGTACGGCGGATTCTTTTCCTGGGCCACAAAAGCGAACCTGTAAGATTCCAGTGTTTCTGCAAAGACGCCTTCCGTATACATGGCCGCCTGCAGTTTATATCCGTATGTTCTGCAGGCCCGCTCAAAATGACCGTCTTCGCAGCTGTTTGTGGTCTTGTAATCGACAATGTATTTATATCCGCCGTATTCGGTCAGACAATCAGGCCGACATTTGCACGGTTCGCCTGTGTCAGGGTCCGTCCACTCGATTGGAACCTCATGCCTTCCGGTCTTCAATAAGGCAGCGGCTGTGGGATGCTCCATGATGGCTTTGTCCATCTCCCCGAGCACTTCCAGATCTGCCAGCTTGATTACCTTCCTATCTCCCAGTGCCTCCGTAAACTCTGCCCATGCCGCCTTTCCTGCTTTCGTCCGCCTGTCGACTTCCGGAGCAATCGCATAGGCATCAAAAAAGGATTCCTGTTCCAGGATGAGCTTGTGCGCTGCCGTCCCAAACTCCATCGCCGGAGTGCTTTCGCTTGGATGCGTGACTGCATACAGGTAATGAGCGGGGCTCTTTCGCAAGAGCCACAACTCAGACCGTCTCACTGCTGGAATCTGATCGTACTGTTTCATCTTTTACTCCCTCCATTTCAAAGCTGACCTCAATCGGCATGTCCTCCGGATTGTCTGCAGTAAAAGCTGCATTGAATACATCGTTCATAAATACCCATGCATCTGACTTACTTCTGAAAATAATCGGACTATTGTATCCTATTTTCACACTGATAATCATTAATTATTCCTCCCCTTTAATTCATTAATCCAGTTGTAGATTGTCGCCTCGCTCACACCGAACTCTTCTGCGATTTTAGACTTTGTCCATTTCGCATTAATCAGAGACTGCAATTTGCCAAGGTCCTTCTTGCTGTTCCGTTTTGGTTCCGGCTCCGCCTCAACCACTGGCTCTTCCTCGACTTCCTCCGGTTCCGGCTCTGGCTCTTCGTCCTTGTACTGGATACTCATAATGTGCTCTAAACAGTAGTCATGATAGTGACGGATCTGGTCATCCGTGTCCGCCAGAAAACTGCCCTTGTAACCGATCCTGCCCGGCAGTATTGCCCGGACCGTATCCGAATCGGTATCGACTACCTGTTTGCAGAAGTCGCAGTAATATGTCACTTCAACCTTTTTCATTGATTCCTCCTGTAATGTGTGTTACTCTGAAACTGTATTATTTTGAGATTGGTCGTCCTTCGTGGCGGCCTTTTTCTTATGGAAAAAATCCTCTATCCTGAGCATGAGATTCATTGCCACATCCTCCGGCAGGCCCTTAAAGTCCGGCTCTCCATCGACATAGCCCTCTCCCACAAAAAGCACGTTTCCGTAAATTGTGTATCCATACAGATATGAAGCCAACTCATTGACCTGGTTCTCTTTCAGTGCTCCGGATTCATCCACCAGGATGCAGGCCATCTTACCGGATTCGATATCCGTTGATACTGCCCAATGTGTATACAATCTGATTGGTCTAACGTGCTCCACAAGGTCGCATCCGTTTCCGATCAGTCCCGTTAGAAAACTCTGTTTTTTCCGAAAAGAACCGCTAGGATACGGATGAACCGTCGTTCTGTTATCTGTAGTTATTCGAATGATCATCGTTTCTTTTTCACCACCTTCCTAAATGCTGCGTTCCGTCTTTCTCTTTTGCTGGTGGTAAAAACTATGTTCGCCAAATACCACCAAAAGATAATGGTCAAGCAAAGCCAGCAGAAAAATAACGCCCACAACTCTCCATATTCCCCCAGGTACCAGACGGACATCGGAACTCCGATTAGTGCCAGCACCGGAGCGATTCGGCTCAGCATAACTTTTCCCTAATGAAACAACTCAGTCCCAGCACTGCCGTGGACCCGGCGCAGATGAAAGCCGGAACCATTGTTTCACTGTCGATTGCGCAGGCAGTCAATATGCAAACCACTAATGCGATTACTGTTATTGCATTCAATATCATGCGTCCCATGGCGCCCTCCCTTCATTCTTCATCACGTCAGGAACCACCTTGTTACTTTCCGCCTTTTGCACTACTACTTCCGCTGATTTCTTTGCTGATTCCTGAATTTTCTTCATCATCAACGCCCGAAGCATCATTTGGTCAATCGGATCACTTACTGCAGTGTCGACCAGACTGCTCAGGCATGTTGCTGCGTCCATGAGCATCCTCATGTGGTTACCCTGTCCACGCACGACCACCTGGGTTGCTGTTCGGTCATCGTCCGCTTCTTCCATAGATTCGGGTGCATACACAAAAGCGATCACCGCCCTCGCTTTCTCGTTAATCGCGACTTCCGTATCTGATTCAATCCTAATCTTTACCATTCAATATCCTCCTTCTCTTACAAAGTATTCTCCCGGCCTTTCCCGGATCGTCCTGATGTCATAGGGAGGATCTCTCCGGATCAGTATCTTTAAGCCGTTCCGGGTCGAAACCCTGTAACACCTCGTACCCAGCTTCTTTTTCATCCGCTGGTCGCACCGAAGCGTCACCAGTGCCCCATCTTTCAATCTCTCTACATCTTCCGCAGACATCCGCCTGCAGTTTGCTGCTGATATAATCATGTGTCCACCTCATAATGAAATCCGCTGTGGTCCTCGATCGGCCTGGGAGCAGATGCGGTTCCCGACATACAATGTCGAAGCCTCTTCCCTTTCCCATAACCAACGATGATGTATTCGCTTCTCCTGTCCGTGCCGTTCTTGCAGATCCAGACAAAAGAACCTACCTTCATTCTTTTGACCTGATTGGCAGTTACTGTTTTCATTTGGCCTCCTTTCATGAAACAGCTTCCTCTTTCACCTTGATGATCTCCTTGCCGAAACCGCAGATATCTGCGATCTCCTGCGGCGAAAAAGGCGGGAGATACTTCCGGACCATGGGGTCTTTTAAATCTTCCCGGTATTTCAAATAATCTACTGCCACATAGAAGTTGTATCGCTTGCCTGCGATTGCATAGCGGTTGTACCGCTTTCCTATCTCGCTCTCTATTCCCCGAATCAGGGAATTTACGGAAGCCAGGCATTTATATCCCAGCTCCTCCATGAGCTGCTTGCGGGTGAGATATGGGGTACCTCTCTTGATTACTGTGATATATCCGTCTTCCATTTCCTTGCCTCCTCTCTCAGCAGGCCACCGTCATTGTTCTGAGTGGCATAAATACCTCACTGGGACGAGCCATGGAGATGAAAGAGCGGATAGTGGAACCATCTGCCTCCGTGTCGCATTTGACTGCGAACAGTTCCTTATCCACGCCTCGAACCTTCGCGATCAGCCTTGAATACTCGCAGCCTTCACAGGCGATTTCAAAAAGCCGTGACAGAACATAATCCTTGAACTCTCTGCTGGTGAAATGTTTACGGCTCAGCTGGAAGAATTCAACCAGGTCTGTGCCTTCTGTTCGGTTGATGATCTCAATCGTGTACTTCTTCATTTACTTGGCCTCCTCTCTTTGCCGACACCCTCACAGCTCCCCACAGGGGATGAAGGAATTACATAAAGGGTTTTGGATTTATTTCTCATCGTTAACAACTACTAACCAATTAAAGGAGATATAAACCTGGGGGGATGTGTCAGGGTGCCGGACTGCAAATTATTGTGTCTAATTAAGACACTTTTTCATTAAAAAAAATTACCACAATAGACTCTGCATCTAAAGAATATCTTTCTTTAATCTTAGCAATTTCTCCCTGGGTAAACTCAGCCCCATTAGTTTCGTTAAGCTTTGCAGAAAATGTCCCTCTCGCTATACCAAGGTATTCAGCTAGAGTCCCTCCTGTGTCGCCATGACGCTTCATTTCCGCTTCAAGTTCTTTTTTATTTAGCACTATCTCACCTCCTTGTGTCTTTTTTAGACACTATAATTATAAAACCACTATCTTTTGCTGTCAATGACTATTTTTGATTTTTAAGACACTTTTTCGTTTTTTCCTTGCACTTTTTCGTTTTTTCCTTGCACTTTTTCTTATAATATAGTAATATTAAGACACTTTTAGGAGGTGAAATGATATGGATATGTCGCAAAGAATAAAAGAGCGTCGCTTAGCAATGGGACTTACTCAAGAAGGTCTTGCCACAAGGCTGGGTCTTCAAAAATCAGCCATTGCTAAATATGAAAATGGTAGGGTAGAAAATATAAAAAGGTCTGTAATAGCAAAAATGTCTGGGGTTTTGCAGTGCAGTCCAGCTTATTTAATGGGATGGGATGACTCTGTCACCTCTCTCCCCCACAAAACTCTCCGTCCAGACGAATCCCAGCTCCTCAACAACTACAACCTCCTAAACGATACTGGCAAGGAAAAGGCACAGGACTCAGTCCATGACCTGACTGAGATAAAAAGGTACAGAAAGGACAACAAAGTCACATCTTTCCCAGTCCTTAATGCCGCCCATGAGCGTACTGATATAGATGTAACCGACGAAATGTTGCAGCATGATGATGATATCATGGACAATGATGACGAATGGTAATCAATAATAACACGCCCCAGAAAGGAGCTATATGGTAAAAATAAAACTGGGTACGAGCAGTCGTGCCATTAAAGATATTTCAGATATGCTAAACAGATATTCGAATACTAAAAAAGAGCGATTATTATCTTTTTGGTTGTCTGAATATTCTCGTTACATTAAACAGGAAGAAACATTTGATCCTAGATACTTAAAAAGATATAAGCGAGGAGAGATAATAAAGATCAATCTGGGATATCGTCTTGGATCTGAGCAAGGAGGGCTTCATTACGCTGTTGTCCTTGATAAAAAGAATAGTATTCATTCTGATATTGTTACCGTTTTACCTTTATCCTCCAAGAAGCCCACAACTAAATTAAATAGATACACATTGGATTTAGGTAATGAAATATACAACCTTTTAATAAACAAGGCGAACAATGCGTTGTCCAATATTGTTAAAACAATGCCAAAAGCATCAACCGTCTCCGATTCAAATGTTAAGGCGTCCGTTACTTTTCAATTGGATTTTTCTGAACACCAAAAAATAATTGATGAAATAAAGATGATGAAAGAAGGCAGCATTGCTCTGATATCTCAAATAACAACTATCAGTAAGATGAGAATAATAAAACCTCAGAAAAACTCTGATGCTCTGAGCGGTATTTGTTTATCAAGCGAAAGCCTAGATAAAATAGATGAAAAGATACTGGAATTATATATTGGAAAAATAAAATAAAGCTGCGATGGATATTATTGACTTCTCAGTCGTGTTAATATATAATGGGTTCACAAACAAAGCGTCTTGCACGCAAAAATTTATATGACAATGCCCTTTGCGGGCATGACTCATTTAGACCTCGTAGCAATACGGGGTCTTTTTCGTTTAAAGGGTAAAATTGGGGACAGGTCCTGTGATAATCTGTAATTCCACGATGGAGGTTACGGATATGACAAGGTATGAAGAATTACAGGATCTGGCCTACAGGGAAGGGCTCACAGTCAAAGAGAAGCCTCTGCAGGGCAATGACGGGAGGATAAAATACAAACGGATCGCGATCAGAGAAGAACTGGACACTACAGAAAAGTCCTGCGTGCTTGCTGAGGAACTGGGGCATTACTACACCTCTGCCGGGGACATCCTCGACCAGCAGAACGTATCCAACCGAAAGCAGGAACGCCGAGCCAGGATGTGGGCCTATGACCACCAGATCGGCCTGGAGAAGATAGTGGATTGCTACAAAGCCGGGTGCAGAAACCGATACGAGGCTGCAAAACACCTGGGAGTTACAGAAGAGTTCCTGGATGACTGCATGATGGCTTACAGGGATAAATATGGTGTGTGTAAAAGGACAGGATCATACATCGTGATGTTTGAGCCGAGGTTTGGAGTAGTGAAGATGTTTTAACCCGTTTTAAAATAAGGGAGGAGGGATACTATGTGGAGTCAGATTTTAGACTCAGGGAAATGCCGCTATTTTGAGCGGTACCGGGACCCTATGACCAGTAAAAGCAGGATCGTATCTGTTACGTTTCCGAAAGAGTCTCCATCTTATCGGAAGAAGGCAGCGGCAGTGCTGCAGGATAAGATAAGAGAGCGGATGCAGTTCTGCCAGCCAGTGGAGAAGAAAAACATCACCATCCACGAACTGGCGGAGATGTTCCTTGAAGAGCGTAAAAATGAGATCAGAGAGTCGACTTACAGAAGGGATGCGTTCATGTGCCGGTCCTTTGAGCGGATCTTCGGAGCGGATACCCTGGTCGACAAACTCAATGCAGGATATATCTCGAACTGTTTGAACGCAGAAAAGGACAGGTCTGCATCATATAAAAATTCTATACTCAAAAGGCTGAAGTCCATGCTGAGGTGGGGCTACCAGAAGGATCTGGTGGAGAGGATCGATTATCTCGAAAAGCTGAAGCCTGTCCATGATCCGGACAAGAAGGAAAAGCTGCTGGAGAAATATCTGGAACAGGATGAACTGAAAAAGGTCCTCGAAGTAATGCCGGTCGACAAGTGGAAGAGACTGACGGAGCTCCTGGCCCTCACAGGGATGCGGATTGGGGAGGCTCTGGCCCTGACCATCGATGATGTCGACCTTAGCGAGAGAGTGATCCACATCACAAAGACCTATGACGTCAATGCCGGCAGAGTGCAATCAGCTCCGAAGACCAGTGATTCCTACAGGGACATCTATATCCAGGACCAGCTGTATCCAGTGGTCAAGAAGATGAGGTACTTTGCCCTGGCCTGCAGCATGATCACGGGTGATAGGACCTTCTGTCAGGATGAGGACGGCAGATTCCACTATGATGCCTATCGTATAGCCTTAAGAAGGGCCACAGAAGCTGTAACAGGCAAAGCCCTGACCCCACATTCACTCAGGCATACCCACACATCTCTGCTTGCGGCGCAGGGTGTTTCCCTGGATGTGATCAGCAGAAGGTTGGGGCATTCCGATAGTCAGATCACAAAGCAGATCTACTTTCATGTGACTGAAGGACTAATTGAAAAAGACCGGAACGAGTTGAAGAACGTACAATTGATTTGAAAATGCTACTTTTCTGCTACTATTTCTCATTTCAAAGCAAAGAAAAACTCCCAAAACCCGCATAAACAGTAGGTTTTGAGAGTTCACTTCCGATGGACCTGAGGGGAATCGAACCCCTGTCCGAAAATCTATTCCGCGCAGTATCTCCCATCACAGTCTTTATTTTGACGTTCCCTCCATGCGGCGTCTAAAGACAAACTCCGCACTTCAGTAGCTTGATCATACTTTACCACCGGCAAAGCTTAGGGTGGCAAGGGTCCCGCCTGATCGATGCCGGATTCTCAGTCAGCGGGTAAACTGAGGCCGACAGCCGCAACTAGGCAGCGTATGCTAAATTATCTTCAGCGTTTATATTTAGTTCCAGCTTTTAACGTGGTGCCGGAGTCCACGGATGGCTGCCCCGCGTGCAAAATCCCCGTCGAAACCAGTACAAGCCCGTATGACGTGATTAACACGGTATTAACATTATAGTATTTTCCCAAAAGAAGTCAAGGGGAAACTTTTTTCCGGAATCGCTCAGTCGAACTGGCGGATCTTGAACTCTCTCCTGGCCTCCCGCTGGGCATCTTTTTTGGCGATATCCTGTCTCTTGTCGTAGCTCTTTTTTCCTCTTGCCAGACCGATCTCAATTTTTACCAGGGATCCTTTCAGGTAGACCCGCAGGGGCATGATGGTATATCCCTTCATCTTCACCTGACCGGCAAGCTTATTGATCTCTGCCTTATGGAGGAGGAGCTTTCTGGTTCTCAAGGGATCCCTGTTGAAAATATTGCCCTTCTCGTAGGGGCTGATATGCATGTGATTGATGAATACCTCCCCCTTGTTAATCGTAACAAACGCTTCTTTTATACTGCATTTTCCCATGCGCAGGGATTTAACTTCCGTCCCGTGAAGGGAAAGTCCCGCCTCAAATTTCTCATCGATAAAATAATCATGGTAAGCTTTTTTATTGTTGGCGATCAATTTTACGCCCTGTGATTTTGCCATGACCTTCCTCCCTCTAATACGTAATTCTCTGTGCCAGGCTGCCGTTCTTATTTTTAGATTTTTGCCTTTTTAGAAAGAGCCCTTTCCCGGGCACTTTCCTTTCGAGCCTTCAGTCTTCCTGCGCATTTCTTCCGGTACCGATCCTGGAATTTTTATACAGGGCTAACAGCTCCTCAGGCTTTGGATCATCCTCATCTACAATATAATCATCAATAGGGATATCTGTAAACTCAGTGGGTATGAAATCGATGGTCCTGGTCAATTTGTCGGTGCGGGACACAGTGACCTCCAGGGTCTGTCCCAGGGAAAATACCCTGCCGCTGTCCTGTCCCACCATCTGGTAATTACCCTCATCGAAAATGTAGTAATCGTCGAGGAGCGCGTTCATGGGAATCATTCCCTCCACCGTATTCTCCAATTCCACATAGATGCCCCAGGAAGTGACGCCTGAAATGACTCCTGTGAAGCTCTTACCCAGGAACTGTTCCATATATTCTACCTTCTTGAGCTTGATCACTTCCCGCTCAGCCTCCTGAGCCAGTCTCTCCATACGGGAGCTCTGGCCTGCCACATCATCCAAAATGGCTTCGTAGTGGCTGACTCTTGAATCGTTCAGCCTGCCCCGGAGATTCTCCTTGATGATCCGGTGAATCTGCAGGTCGGGATAGCGGCGGATCGGGGAAGTGAAATGGCAGTAATACTGGGCAGACAGGCCGAAGTGGCCTATATTGAGACTGCTGTATTTTGCCCTCTGCATGGCTCGCAGAGCCAGCCTGCTGATCAGGGGTTCCTCCGCCTCTCCCTCCAGGGAGAAAAGAAGCTTTTGAATTTCTTTGGGATGGAACTGATCTCTACCCGTTTTTAAATAATAGCCGAAGTTGTGGATAAAGGTGTCCAGCCTGCGGATTTTTTCGGGATCGGGAGCTTCATGGACCCGATACAGGAAGGGAAGTTCCTGCCAGAAATAATCCTCTGCGATCGTCTCATTGGCCAGCAGCATAAAGTCCTCGATCAGGTCTGTGGCCGTAGTGCGCAGATAAGGTTTGATCTCAAGGGGAAAACCCTTCTCATCCACAATCACTTTGGACTCAGGAAAATCAAAATCAATGGCACCTCTTTTTCTTCGTCTCTCCTTGAGGACAGCCGCTGCCTCCCTCATCAGAAAGCACATGGACTGTATCTGCTCCCGGTAATCTTCCCGAAAAGCCTCCGGGTGGTCACGGCCTTCCAGGATGGCCTGAACCCCCGTGTAGGTCATGCGCCGATCCACACGGATCACTGACTCCCGGACTTCATGATCAAGAACGGTCCCTCTGCTGTCAAAAGTCATGACACAGCTCAATGCCAGACGGTCCACACCCTCATTCAGGGAACAGATCCCGTTGGACAGTTCTTTAGGCAGCATAGGAATAACCCGGTCGGTCAAGTAGACACTGGTGCCCCTGCGAAGCGCCTCGTTGTCCAGAGGGCTTCCTTCCTTCACATACTCTGAGACATCTGCAATATGAACTCCCAGCCTGTAATGGCCCTCTTCCGTCTTTGACAGTGTGATGGCATCATCCAGGTCCCTGGCATCTTCACCGTCGATGGTCACAGTCAAAAGCCCACGGTAGTCCGTCCTGCCGGAGATCATCCCGGAATCCACTTCCTGGGGGATGCGGCGGACTTCTTTTTTGACGATGGCAGGAAAATCTTCCGGCAGCCCAAAGGATCGGAGAATGGAAGTGACATCCGTGGCAGGATCAGAGAGGGCTCCCAGGACCTCCGTAATCTCACCGGTGGGGTTGTGTTTTTCATCCCCGTAATCCTTGATTTTCACCACAACCTTATCGTTGTTTCCGGCCCCGTGTCTCCGGTTTTTTGGTATAAAAATATCCATCCCGAACTTACTGTCATCGGGAATGACAAAACCAAAATTTCTACTCTCATCAAAAAGGCCGACGATGGTCTTGTATCCCCTGTCCAGGATCTTCTCCACCAGACCCTCAGGCCGTCTGCCGCCGGAAGCTCCCTTTGTCACTTTAACCCGAACCAGGTCTTTGTGACAGGCCCCGTTGACATATTCTGCCGGAATAAAAATATCCTGGGGCTCTCCCTCCACCGTGACAAAGCCAAAGCCCCTTTGATTCCTGGTAAATATCCCCTCTGCCCTACGGTTTGAAGGTTTTACATATTTCCCTCTGGCAGTCAGTTCTACAGTTCCCTCATCCACCAGAGCCTGTAAAACCTGGCGCAGTTCCTCCCGGTCCTCCTTAGGCACTTCCAGGACAAAGGCAAACTCCTTCAGTTTCAGGGGAACATAATTCTCTTCGTAGATAATCTGCCTCACGGCATTTTTTCTCTGTTCAAATAAAATATGATCTGTCATGATCCTCCCTGTTTATCTATCAATCAATGATATTCAAAGCAAATGATACAGACGGCTGCGCAGAGGTTTAAAAAGCCGCCTCAAAAATGAGACGGCTTGGGATCTCTATGATTCTACTGTAAAAATACTACTGTAAAAACTTTAAATTAAGACCGATGGCTATTACAAAGAATAACACGCCAAGTATGATGGTCGCCCTTTCGAGCTGGCCTTCTCTTGTACGTCCACGGTTCTTACGCACATAATTGTCAACCTGTCCGCTGAGGGAACCGAAACCTGAATTCTTGCTCTCCTGCAATAATACAGTCACAATCAAGGCGATACATACAATAATAAATATTACAGTGACAATTGTCCTGGCCAAATCCTACACCTCCTGCCGCTCACAAAAATCTTAATGATTATATCACAGCTTTTTTAAAAATACAAGAAGTTTATTCCTCATAATCTGGTTGTTTTGCTGCTGCCTCCTCGGCCTCTTTCTCCGTGAGGTAATCGTAGGTACTCTCCTCGATTCCGTCAATCATTACGTCAAAGATCGGCTTGGAGTTCTCGGATGACTCCTCATAGCTTCCGTTTTTCTTGAGATATTTTCTGAACTTCTTATAGTCTTTTGTCTTACCATCAATCAGGCTGTAAAGGCTTTCGCCGCCCACAAACATTTCCTTGGTGTCAAAAATCTTCACTTTACCCTTGCGGAGCTTCTTCTCCAGAAGCTGAACATAGAGCTGGGTGTCATCGGCAACGTGCTTATCGTTGAGCTGGCTGATCATATTGACACCCTCAGCGTAGCCCTGCACCCAGTCTGTGTCAATGGCCTCTCCCTTGACACAGGCATCCACAGCATACTTATAGTAAACGCTGTAATCAGTGATCGCCGAACAGAGTGCCACCTTGGGTGCCTGATCTATCATATTCACCTCGCTGCCCGCATAAAAGATGCCGCTCTCGGCACAAACTGCAGCCACCGCTTTGGTGGAGGTGAACTGGGACATGGCAACGACTCCCGCCGCGGCCAGCTGCTTGGCTGCCTCTCCATCCTTGTCATATACACCGCTCCTGCCCACATAACGGACATACATGGTCGGCACTTTTGTGACACTGTGTACGCCCTGATAAAATGCTGTGAAGGCTGTGATTGCTTCCGGTGTCTGATCACTGGCAACAAAGCCCAGTCTGCACTTGTCAGTGGTGGCTCTGCCAGTGTTGAGCAGATCGACAATCTTGATGCCAAGAACTGCCCCAGCCACATAGTAGGCTTCAAATATCCTGCTGTAGTAACTGTGGAAATTGTTGAGGTTCACTTGGGAAGCGTACTGTCCATCTTCCTGGCAGAACTGAACGTCCGTATATTTCTGTGCACAGACATAGATGGGTTCTTCAAAGGCAGCGTCACAGGAAAAAATCAGTTTGCAGCCTCTCTCCACCATCTTTTCCACGACACTTTCCACATCCGCTTTCTTCACATTCGACTTCATTACGACCTGGGAGTCAGTCAGTCCGGTCTGGACCTGCATCTTTCGAAGGCCTTCGACACGGGCAATGGTGGAAGTGGAACCAGTGTCATTGGCAAAGATAAAGCCAACTTTAAAGGATGTGTCCTCAGCAGCACTCGGCACTTCTTCATTCTGTTCCGTACTGGGCGGAATAATTTTGGGACTGAAACCGCAGCCCGACAGGCCCATAACCAGAACCAGTATTAAGGCGACTGCCGCCATTATATTCTTTCTCATAAAAACCTCCTGTCAGAAAGATGATATCTCACACTCTTCTATCTTATCGCTCTTCCCGGAAATAAGCAAGTCCTCATCCACTCTCCCGGCCAATCCCCGGATTCAGCCGGCTAGTAGGACAGAATCTCAGTCCCGTCCTCTGTCACCAGCAAAGTATACTCCCACTGGGCTGAGGGTTTGCCATCCACAGTGCGGATGGTCCAGCCATCTTTTGCATCCTCATAGACATCCGGCTTTCCCATATTGACCATGGGCTCTATCGTAAAGGTCATTCCCGGCACAAAAAGGATACCCTGATCAGGCTGTCCGATATGATTTACCCAGGGGTCTTCATGGAAATGGACTCCGCATCCATGTCCTCCGATCTCCCGGACGATGGTATAACCATTCTCAACGGCATGTTTATTACAGGCATAACCCATATCTCCCATAGTTCCCCAGGGTCTGGTGGCTTCCACAGCCAGGTCCAGACACTCCTTGGTCACCTGGACCAGCCTGCGCTTCTCCTCGGAGACATCCCCGATGCAGAACATCCTGGATGCATCCCCGTAATACCCATTATAAATGGTGGTACAGTCCACATTGACAATCTCACCGCTCTTCAGAATCCGGTCCTCACTGGGGATCCCATGGCAGACCACCTCATCGATGGAGATGCAGACGGTTTTAGGATATCCCTGATATCCCAGGCATGCAGGTATGCATCCAATCTCCCTGGTGTAATTCTCTACCAGCCTGTCCAGTTCTGCTGTGCTGATGCCTTCCTTCACGTAGGGAGTGATATAATCGAGAACCATGGTATTCTTTTTTCCCGCTTCCCGGATTCCCTCAATCTGCTCCTCCGTCCTGATCATGGCATGATTGGGAACCTGGTATCCCCGGTTTCTGTAATCTGCGATCCGGTTGTCAAAGGACATATGACACTGCTTATATTTCTTCCCGCTGCCGCACCAACATTTATCATTTCTGCCGATCTTCACTTTGAACCTCCATAAAAAATCATCCATCATCTATATATCAACTCTTTCTGATACTGCATAATTGGACAAACGCTGAGTAAAGCGTTCCTCTGATTAACATCACGATGCATATTATACAACAATCTCTTTTTCTTAGCAATGTCCGTTTTTACGATGAGGCAGCCAGAAGGGCAGCTGCAGGGTATCATTGTTAAATTGAGCGAAAAAAAGCTGCCATACTGAGTATGACAGCTTTCTGAAAGCAATGATATCACTTGAACCGATATTACTTATTTGTAGTTAACGATCTTTCCGAAGTCTTCCTTCAGGGAAGCGCCGCCCACGAGGCCGCCGTCGATGTCAGGCTGAGCGAAGAGGTCAGGAGCTGTCTTAGCATTTACAGATCCGCCGTACTGGATACGGATGGCTGCTGCTGTAGCGTCATCATAGATCTCAGCGATGCACTTACGGATCTCACCGCATACTTCCTGTGCCTGCTCTGTGGTGGCGGTAACGCCTGTGCCGATAGCCCAGATTGGCTCATAAGCGATAACAACGGTCTTAGCCTGATCAGCGCTCACGCCCTGAAGACCAATCTTAACCTGCTGACGAACGAAGTCCATGGTAACGCCCTGCTCACGCTGCTCAAGGGTCTCACCACAGCACATGATCGGAGTAATTCCATGCTCGAGAGCCTTTAATACCTTCTTGTTGACAGTAGCGTCTGTCTCTGCGAAGTACTCTCTTCTCTCGGAATGTCCGATTACTACGTACTTAACGCCGGCATCCACCAGCATAGCCGGGGAGATCTCGCCTGTGTAAGCGCCGCTCTCCTCATAGTACATATTTTCAGCACCGATGTTGATGTTGGTGCCCTTGGCTGCTTCCATAGCCGGAATGATGTCAATAGCCGGTACGCAGAATACTACGTCAACTTCATCGTTGGCTACCAGCGGCTTTAATAAGTTAACCAGTGCAACTGCCTCGCTCGGAGTCTTGTTCATTTTCCAGTTTCCAGCAATAATCTTCTTACGCATAATAATCCTCTTTTCTTTTATTTCAGAGAGAGGCGTCTGCAGCCTCTCTCCTGTTTTTATAAACCTGGTCACGGGCACAAACCCGCAAAAGCCTGTTGATGACGAACTGATCTAATTATTTGTCGTTTGCAGCTGCAACGCCGGGAAGTTCCTTGCCCTCTAAGAACTCAAGGGAGGCTCCGCCGCCTGTGGAAATATGGGACATCTTATCGCCAAAGCCAAGCTGGTTAACTGCTGCTGCGGAATCGCCGCCGCCGATGATGGTTGTGGCATCGATCTCAGCCAGTACTTCTGCCACTGCGATGGTACCCTTAGCAAAGTTGGGCATCTCAAATACACCCATCGGTCCATTCCAGACTACAGTCTTGGCAGACTTGCAGGCATCAGCGAAAAGTGCGCAGGTCTTCGGTCCGATGTCAAGGCCCATCTCGTCAGGATCCATGCTTCCTTCTACCACACGGCTGGGAGCATCATTCTTGAACTCTTTGGCAACAACAGTATCCACCGGAAGGAGAAGCTTTACGCCCTTATCCTTGGCTTTCTGAATCATATCGTTGGCATAGTCGATATAGTCAGCCTCGAGAAGGGACTTTCCCACCTCAAATCCCTGAGCTTTGGCAAAGGTGTAAGCCATGCCGCCGCCGATGATCAGGGTGTCAACCTTGTCGAGAAGGTTATTGATCACGGAAATCTTGGAGGAAACCTTGGAACCACCCAGGATTGCTACGAAAGGTCTCTCGGGATTGTTGACTGCATTTCCTAAGAAATCGATCTCTTTCTGCATCAGGTATCCTACGACAGCCACGTCAACATACTGGGTAACGCCAACATTGGAGCAGTGAGCCCTGTGGGCTGTTCCGAAAGCGTCGTTTACAAATACTTCGCAAAGAGAAGCAAGATCTTTGGAGAAAGCTTCGCCGTTCTTGGTCTCTTCCTTGCGGTAACGGGTGTTCTCAAGAAGAACTACATCGCCGTCTTTCATAGCTGCAACAGCTGCTCTTGCGTTGGGGCCAACCACCTCAGGATCTGCAGCGAACTTCACTTCCTGGCCAAGGAGCTCAGACATACGTGCTGCAACAGGAGCCAGGGATAATTCCGGCTTCGGCTCTCCCTTCGGTTTGCCGAGGTGGGAGCAGAGGATCACTTTTCCGCCGTCTGCAATCAGCTTCTTGATGGTGGGAAGAGATGCAACCAGACGGTTCTCGTCTGTAATTTTGCCGTCCTGCAGCGGTACGTTGAAGTCACAGCGGACCAGAACTTTTTTGCCTTTTACATTAATATCATCTACAGATTTTTTATTAAGCATGTGAATATCTCCTTATTATTCAAAACAATGTAAAAACGGGCCCGGTCCAAAGACCGGACCCGTTCAGGATCTAATTAGGATCTAGTTAGATATCTTCGATTATGCTAACTCTGCGAAGTACTTGATTGTACGAACCATCTGGGATGTGTAGCTGTTCTCGTTGTCATACCATGAAACAACCTGAACCTCATACAGATCGTCAGATACTTTGTTAACCATTGTCTGGGTAGCATCGAATAAGGAACCGAATCTCATTCCTACGATATCAGAAGAAACGATCTCATCTGTGTTGTATCCGAAGGACTCGTTTGCAGCAGCCTTCATAGCAGCGTTGATGCCGTCAACTGTTACGTCAGCGCCCTTAACAACTGCTGTAAGGATTGTGGTGGATCCTGTAGGTGTAGGAACACGCTGTGCAGCGCCGATCAGCTTGCCGTTGAGCTCAGGAATAACAAGGCCGATAGCCTTTGCAGCACCTGTGCTGTTGGGAACGATGTTAACAGCTGCAGCACGGGAACGTCTCTTGTCACCCTTTCTCTGCGGTCCGTCAAGTGTCATCTGATCGCCTGTGTATGCATGGATTGTGCACATGATACCAGCCTGGATCGGAGCGTACTTGTTAAGAGCGTCAGCCATAGGTGCAAGACAGTTTGTTGTACAGGAAGCAGCGGAGATGATGGTATCCTCAGCCTTAAGAATCTGATGGTTTGTGTTAAATACAACTGTAGGAAGATCATTTCCAGCAGGAGCGGAAATAACAACCTTCTTAGCGCCGGCATTGATATGAGCCTGAGCTTTTGCTTTGCTTGTATAGAAGCCGGAGCACTCTAATACAACGTCAACACCGATCTCGCCCCAAGGACAGTTGTTAGCATCCGGGAACGCGTAGATCTTGATTTCTTTTCCGTCAACAGTGATGGAGTCTTCGCCTGCTACTACAGTGTCCTTCTTATCATATGTACCCTGAGAAGAGTCATACTTTAATAAGTGAGCGAGCATAGCCGGGCTTGTTAAATCGTTGATAGCAACAACTTCATAACCCTCTGCGCCAAACATCTGTCTGAAAGCAAGACGACCAATACGACCAAAACCATTGATTGCAACTTTTACTGCCATGTTAATTCCTCCTAAGTATTAGATTATTAATTAGTATGTTTATGCCAACAGGTCCAGGAATCAGCCGATTCATGCAAAATGCAAAAAATTATGCCTGAAACCCGGATAAAAATGTCACTATTGTCCATCTCTATCCGCTTACATCTTGTAAAATTCTTATAAGCAGACACCATGAACCTGTCACACTCGTAAATATTTTACCCAATTTCCACTTTTATTTCAAGTAGTATTTTGAATAAAATAGTCTTTTTGCAAATCTTTCGGAAGTTACCTTCTCCTCCTCCTGATGACCACTGCGATCCCTGCCGCCATAATAAGCAGCGGCACAAGAAATACCATGAATACCAAAAGCATTTTCTGGTCAAAAGCCGGAACTGCGGCCGCAGGTTCTGAGATTCCTTTTCCTTTGACTGTCACGCTGCCCTCTCTGCGGCTGAGATACTCGAGACCATTGACCACGAAATTGAGATTAGCACCTCCGGAAGCTCTATTGACATTTTCCTCCAGCATATTGACACAGCCCGTTACGATCATTCTTCCTCCGGTCCCGTCAGCCGCACCCAGCGACAGGGCAAAGGGCCCGCCGATATCTTCTTTTTCCTTATCGGTACTGCTGCTGTCCAGATCCACTTTCGAGTAGGCAGTCCTGCTGGAAGCCAGATAGAGGGTCAGACCGTACTCTTCCTCGTCCTTCTTTTTCCCGGAGGCCATGGTAATTGCCCTGGCTGCAGGCAGAATGATCTTGTCTCCTTTCCTGATCAGGTCGGCTGTGATTTCCGTATCCTGAATCTCCGGGACAAGGTAGATCTCATAGCGGGAGAAGTAGGCCGGATCTTTTTCGACGACCACTCCTTTCTGCAATTTGAGTCCATAGACCGCCAGCAGCCTTTCGATGGCAGGCTGTTTTTCAATGGTGGGGTCCACGAAAATATAAAGTTTGCCCCCGGCATCCATATAATCTTTTACTTTGCCCAGCTCCCCGCCGGTCCATTCCTTTGCTGAACCGTTGATGACAAGGACACTGCACTCCTCGGGAACCTGTTCTTCTTTTGTCAGATCCAGCTCTGATACTTTACAGCCCTTCCCTTCCAGAACATTGACCAGATTATTGGCCGGCTCCCGTTCTCCATGCCCTGTCAGAAAGCATATGGTGGTTTTATCCGGAGTGACGACATAGTACAAAGCCTCGGTGGTCAGCTGCTCCAAAATGATTTCTCTTGCCTCATAACTATGATTTTGTGTGTAGCCGTAAGTCACATAATCACCGGAGGAAATAAAGCGGGACCGGTCTTTGCTGACAATCAGAATACTGTCTTTTTCTATATTATTGTCCTCAACGCCGTAATCCCTGGCAAGCTGATCCCAGGTATCCCTGGGACAGTACTGCAGGTGAATCTTCTCTGCTGCCGCCGTATATTCTTCAAGGATCTTTTTGTAGGTGAGGTTGATTTCTTCCTCCTGGCCCATGACATAGATTGTGACATCCACATCTATGCCCTCAAGCAGTTTTCTGCTTTCTTCCGAAAGAGTATAGATCCGCCCTTCCGAGACATCGACGCGATAATCCTGTTCTGTGAGGTAAAGATTCAGTGAGATCACCAGACCGATTACCACCAGCATGGCTGCTGCTCTGACCAGTTTTTTCTTTTTTCTTACTTGATTTGTCTTATCATTTTCGGTTTGATTTGTCTTTTCATTTTCAGGCATTCGTTACCTCCTAAAGCCAGCGGCGGCTCTCAATCTGCCAGGTTGTCATATACAGGAAAAGAGCTGCAAGGGATAGGAAAAAGACTGTGGAAGAAATACTGAAGCTCCCTTCACAGAATTCCTGGAATCGTTCCGTCATGGAGCACCAGGAAATGATTCCGGCCAGACCGCGGTCAAAGCGATCGGGAATCAGGTAGGCAGCAAACCCAAGACCTCCTGCGCCAATGGCTGCCGTCACCGCTGCCGCCACTGAATTTTCAGTGACCAGGTACATCCAGACCGCCGCAGCCGCAATCAGTACCGCAGCAAAAATGTAGGTATATCTGGCCCTTTCGGGCAGAATCTCGTAAACATTTGGGGCCATCATGATCAAAAGAATGGCGCTGAAAGTCAAAGCCCCTGCAGTCATGGTATTGGCAGAGCAGGAAGAGATGAAAAGGCCAATTGCCAGCAGGCATAAGCCAAAGAAAAAGAATCCTGCGATGCCGGTCAGTACGCCAGGCCAGTTGATCTGGACATAACTTCCGAGAATTCCTGCCTGAACCAGACAGATCAGCATGGAAACTGCCAGCAGGCTGGCAGCAGCCAGATATTTGCCCAGGACCAGGTCCCTTACCGCAAGGGGTGACGTTAACAAAAGCTGCTCTGTCCTCTGTTCCCTCTCCCTGGCCAGCAGACGCATGGTCAGAAGGGGAATAAGAATAATATAGATAAAAGAAATATTGGCCAGCACATATTTGGCATAATCACCATAACCCTGGTTCAGACAAATCACGGAAAAATATATCCCGGACGCCGCCATAAAAAGCGCAAAGAAAAGGCTGGCAGTCAAAGAGTGTATGTAAGCTTTTATCTCTTTTTGATAGATGGGTATCACTCTTGTCCCTCCTCTCCAGTGTTCTCTTTGTACTCACGAATCACGCGCACAAATATATCCTCCAGAGATAATTCCACTGATTCCATATGCAGGATGGGCATTTTCCTCCGGGCCAGCAGATAAAAGAGCTGGTCCAAAGACCGGCTTTCCTGCTTCAGTTTCACAGTAAAGCTGACATCCCCTGGGTCAGAGGGGAGCTGCTCCTCATCCTGTGCACCTTTTCTTTTCTTTTTTTTCTTTTTATTGGCCGCCTTCTTTTTCTGAGGCTCTGTCATCTCCCCTTCAGGTTCGGCCTCGGTCTTTTCTGTCGATACCGGAGACTCTTCTTCAGGTTCTGCTTTCTTCTCTTCAGCCTTGTCCTTCGGTATTGGAGTCCCTTTTTTCTCTGACTCTGCCGTTTCCTCTTCCGGTTCAGCCTCAGTTTTTTCTGTTGATACCGAAGCCTTTTCTTCAGGTTCTGCCTTCTCCTCTTCAGCCTTGCCCTCCGGTATTGGAGTCTCTTTTTTCTCTGGCTCTGTCGTTTCCCCTTCAGGTTCGGCCTCTGTCTTTTCTGCCGATATCGGAGTCTCTTTCTCGGACTCCTCCTTTTTCTGGTCCAGTTGGAATCCTTCCACGAAATCCGCTTCATTGAGAAGCCTGGTCAAAGCTTCCGGACTTGCTTTGACAGTCAGACGATACTGTCCTTCTTCTGTATATTGTCTGACCAGCCGGTCTGCTGTGTCATCAAAGGCAATCCTTCCGTCCACCATGATGATCATCTTGTCACAAATGGCCTGAAGATCTGAGAGAAAATGAGAGCTTACTATGATTGTATGCTCTCCCCCCAAACCCTGAATCAGATTTCTCATCTCGACAGTCTGTTCCGGATCCAGACCGGCCATAGGCTCATCCAGGATCAGAACAGGAGGGCTGCCCATCAGGGCCTGGGCCATACCCAGCCTCTGGCGATAACCCTTGGAAAGATTGCCAATCAGTCGTCCTGCCACCTGGGAAACCCCGGTTTTGGCCATCACATCCGTAAGAGTACTTTTTCTCTCCTCCCGGTTTTTTATTCCTTTTAATCTTCCTGCAAAATCCAGATACTCCTCCACTGTCATATCATCGTAAAGGGGAGGAGTCTCAGGCAGATAACCAATCTGCCCCCTGCTCTTTACGGGCTGAGTCAAGGTATCAAAGCCCTGAATGCTGACTTCGCCCTCTGTTGAAGAGAGACAGCCGGCCAGAATATTCATTGTGGTGGATTTACCGGCACCGTTAGAGCCCAGCAGACCCGCAATCTGACCGTCCTCCACCCGAAAGCTGATTCCTTTCAGGACCTGCCGGCTCCCAAAATTCTTTATTACATTCCTGATCTCGATCATCCGATCCTCCAAATCATATTTTCTTTGTTTTTATCTATATTTTATCTGATGTGCCAATTGAAGGGCCTTTTTTGCCCTTTCTATTTCCATCATAAATTCATTTTCCATACAAAAGCTCATTATCCATGCAGAAACTCATTCTGCCATTCAATGTACGCTACATCTTAACATTATTCAGAATAATTTTCCAGTATCTGCAGTCTGATATATGTTAATAATATAACACAAAAAATTGATGAATCTACAGAAGAGAGGGAATCTTTTTGTCTTTTTCTATAGTATTATCTTTAATCCCTGGTCTATTTCCTGAATTTTTCTCAGTGTTTTTATGCATGCCGATTTTTAAATCTGAAATTTTAAATCATGACAATCTCATATTTTGAGGTTTTTCCTGAAAAACAGGATCATAAATGGGATTTTTGAAATTATTTGAATCAAAAATATGCTTTATGCTGCATTTCCTGTTGATTAGTCCTTCATGTTGTAGTATAATAATCACCGAAAAAGATTGAATGGGATTCTTGATTTTATGATATTTATTTGTCATATTCTTACTTGAATATCCATTTAGAAAAAAGAAAATAGTTAAGGAGGATCACATTATGTCCTACGTTGATGATGTTCTTGCAAAAGTTATTGCGAAAAACCCAAGCGAGCCGGAATTTCACCAGGCTGTTACAGAAGTCTTCGAGACAATCCGCCCGGTAATCGAGGCAAACGAAGAGATGTACAAGCGCGAAGCCATTCTGGAGAGGCTGACTGAGCCGGAGAGGATGATTAAGTTTCGTGTACCTTGGATCGATGACGAAGGCAATGTTCAGGTAAACATGGGTATCCGTGTTCAGTTTTCCAATGCCATTGGCCCCTACAAGGGAGGCTTACGTTTCCATCCTTCCGTAAACCAGGGCATCATCAAGTTCCTCGGTTTTGAACAGATTTTCAAGAATTCCCTGACCGGACTTCCCATCGGCGGCGGCAAGGGTGGTTCTGACTTTGATCCCAAAGGCAAATCTGACCGCGAGATTATGAAGTTCTGCCAGAGTTTTATGACAGAGCTTTGTAAATATATCGGTGCTGACACTGATGTTCCGGCTGGCGATATCGGTGTAGGCGGCAGGGAAATCGGTTTCCTCTATGGCCAGTACAAGAGAATCCGCGGCCTTTACGAAGGCGTCCTCACAGGAAAGGGTCTCACCTACGGCGGATCCCTGGCAAGAACAGAAGCCACAGGTTACGGTGCCATGTATATGGCCCAGGAAGTCCTCAAAGCGCACAATGACAGCATGGAGGGCAAGACCGTTGTCATCTCCGGTGCCGGTAATGTGGCGATCTACGCCATCGAGAAGGCATATCAGTTAGGTGCTAAGCCGGTGACATGCTCCGATTCCACAGGCTGGGTTTATGATCCGGAAGGTATCGATCTTGAAGCCTTAAAGGAGATCAAGGAAGTGAACCGTGCCCGTCTGACCGAGTACAAAAAGTACCGTCCCAACAGTGAGTACCATGAGGGCCGCGGTGTTTGGGCCATCAAGTGTGACGTGGCCGCTCCCTGCGCTACTCAGAACGAGCTTTTCATCGACGACGCCAAGCAGCTGGTTGCCAACGGCTGCAAGACTGTGGTTGAGGGTGCCAACATGCCCACCACTTTGGATGCCACCAAGTACTTCCAGGAGAATGGTGTCTGGTTCGTTCCCGGCAAGGCTGCCAACGCAGGCGGTGTTGCAGTATCCGCCCTCGAGATGTCCCAGAACAGCGAGCGCTTAAGCTGGACCTTCGAGGAAGTTGATGGAAGATTACAGGGTATCATGGCAAATATCTACAAGAACATCAGTGATGCAGCTGCACGTTATGACCTGGATGAGAACTACGTGGCAGGTGCCAACATCGCTGGTTTTGAGAAAGTAGTGAATGCAATGCTTGCCCAGGGAGTCTGCTGATTTCTCCCATAACCAACGCTATCCAACCCTTTACTAATATACCACGTAAAGAGGGCGCCCCCGATTTTCGGGAGCGCCCTCTTTCATTTTCTGTTGTCTTATCAGAATCTACTTATGATAGGGCTGGTTGTTTAAAATACGGTAAGCCCGGTAGATCTGCTCAAAGAGAATCATGCCTGTCATATGAGACGGCATGGTAAAGTCCGAAAGACTCATCCGCTCTGCCTGTCCGTCCCCATAGCCGTCCAGCGCCGGTTCCTGTCCTTCCATGGAAGGCGGCACAAAGAAATGCAGGGTCTTGATCCCACGATTCTCCAGTTCCCTGATTCTTTCGGCCAGTCCCTCGGAGCTCATGTCACTTGGTCCGGCAGTCAGCACAAAGGCCTGGTCTCTGTCTCCCACTGACTGCTTCAGTTTATCCCAGTCTTTCTCCCTCCTCAGATACTTTGCCGTAATGGAGCAGTAGCGGCTAAGACGTTTTTTATATTCATCAATAGCCTTGCGGTAAAACTTTTCTTCTTTCTCTTTCTGGAAAATATAAATCTGATATTTCATTTACTCAGTCCAATCCCTTCAGTACTTTCTGATAATGGTGGAAATAGAGCAAGTTGAGGATTATTCCAAAGATTGTGGCAGAGGGTGCCGCAAGACCGACCATGGTCAGGCTTGCCCCGGGCTGAATACTCATATACCACGACATGGGGAGACGTA
The DNA here is from genome assembly GCA_045112755.1 of Anaerobutyricum sp. Lineage (GTDB taxonomy): Bacteria > Bacillota > Clostridia > Lachnospirales > Lachnospiraceae > Anaerobutyricum. The sequence goes on along the minus strand of JBGUIF010000128.1, from coordinate 11,080 downwards.
CCAGAAATGTCTGAATCAGCCCCTGGGACATGACAAACAGAGTTTGCTCATGACCGTTAAAATAACCCATAAAGCTGAACATGATACTGGTCACCACTGCCTCCGGCGCAAATCCTTTCAGGTACTCTGCCGCCCTGGCAATCACTGCCGGGTCGGAGGTAAAGACAGCAGCCATCAGGTCTCCTTTGAAAAAGGCAGCCAGAGCTACAAAAACACCGATCCCTGCCCCGAGGGCCATACCGGTAACCATGGCTTTAATCGCCCTGTCCTCTTTTCGGGCACCCACATTTTGTGAGACAAAGGAAGACATGGACTGCATGAGAGAAGCAGGAATCAACAGGATAAAGCTGACGATCTTGTTGGCCACGCCATAGCCGGAGGATGCGTCGAGTCCCAGGCGGTTAATGAAGGCACAGAGCGCCAGGAAGGACAGCTGGGTCATAATCTCCTGAAAGGCAATGGGAGAGCCCACCCGAACAAAATTCCGGATCTCCTGGTTAAAACAGATATCTTTTTTGGACATGGGAAAGGGCAGCCCTCTCTTCCGGATAATCGCCAACGAAAGAACTACACTCACTGCCTGGGCCATCACTGTCGCCAGGGCAGCACCTGCCACATTCATATGCAGGACTGCCACAAAAAGCAGATCCCCCAGGATGTTGACCACGCAGGCGATTGCCACAAAGAGCAGGGGCATATTGGAATCTCCCATCCCCCTGAAAATGCTGCTGATCAGATTGTAGGCCACGATAAATAAGATGCCGCCCCCACAGATCCGTATGTAAAGGATAGTCAGGTCAAGGGCCTCCTCCGGGGCCTGCATCAGCCGGGCCAGAGGACCGGCCATCAGCAGCAGAAAAACCGCCAGAATCAACGACAACAGAGCAAAAAAAACGATAGCTCCCCCTATCACTTTCCCAATCTGTTCCAGTCTCCTCTCGCCCATGTAACGGCCGATCAGGACTGTGACGCCCATAGAGAGACCGGCCACCGTGAAGATCACCAGGTTGATAACATTGCTTCCCGTGGACACACCGGATATACCGGTGGTGGTACCAAACTGCCCCACCACCAGAACATCCACCGCTCCGTACATAGCCTGAAGAATCAGGGCTCCAAGAATCGGCAGCATAAACCGGAGCATCTTAGGCACAATATTCCCCTGGGTAAAATCATTGATATTTTCTGTATTATCTCTCATAAAAGGCCTCTTTTTCCATCGATACCAGGCAGGTTCCTGCAATCAGAATCTGAACCTGTAAAGACTTTCCCGCCAAATAGTTATGGCTGCCGCAAAAGCGACAGCCATATGTACCGAACCAGAAGGGACTCGAACCCCCGACACCCAGCTCCGGAAACTGGTGCTCTATCCAACTGAGCTACTGGTCCAAAGAACTGATAATGCGTATTTAAAAACGCTTTAAAAGATTCCGTTCCATATTATATAAGAAAGTATCATTTTTTGCAAGTACAATATTTATACCGGCCCATACATCCTGATCCTGAAATTCCCTGCTCAGGCATCTTCTCTCACCCACTCTGCCAGCTGCTGACAGAGGATCAGCCGCATCATCTGGTGCGGAAAGGTCAGGCCGGAAAAACTCAGCTTTTTATCTGCTTTTCTGATTACAGCCTGAGAAAGGCCCAGCGACCCTCCTATGATCAAATCCAGTCTGCCTCCCTTTGTACCGGCCTGACTGCGGATCATCCGTTTCCATTCTTCCGTTCCGTGGTGATCACCGTCTATGCAAAGGGCAATCACATAAGATCCGCCGCGGATTTTTCTGAGGATCCTTTCTCCTTCTTTTTGGCGAATCCTCTCCTCCTCGGTGGCAGAAGCAGAGTCGGGCGTAGCCTCGTCGGCACATTCCACAATCTCAAAGCGGCCGCAGCTGCGAATCTTCTGACTATAAAAATCAAGCCCTTCCCGAAAGAAGGGCTCTTTAATCCTGCCTACACAAATCAGGCGAATATCATAAGTATCAGTCACGACGTCCTCCAAAGAGAATAATCAGACGAAGAAGCTGAAGGATGGTTGCCGCTGCACTGGCCACATAGGTCAAGGCAGCCGCCTTCAGTACTTTTTTAGCGCCATCCAGTTCCTCACCATACAGCATATTGGTCCCCTCCAGAATCTTCAGGGCACGGTTGGAAGCATCAAATTCCACCGGCAGGGTAATCAGCTGAAAGGCCACAGTCAGAGAAAAGAGCAGGATTCCAATGGTAATCAAAGTATGATTAAAGCTTAAAAGCACGCCAAGTATGATCACCGGCCAGGCTGCCACTGATCCGATACTTACCACCGGCACAATGGCTCCTCTCACCTTCAGCGGAACATAACTCCGGGCATCCTGGATGGCATGGCCGCATTCGTGGGCCGCGACGCCAATGGCGGCTACCGAAGTGGACTGGTAAGTCGAATCCGACAGGTTCAAAGTCTTGGTCTGTGGATTATAATTATCCGTCAGACTGCCGGAAATATGCTGAATCTTCACATAATTGAGGCCTGCACCCCGCAGAATCTGATCCGCAGCCTGAGCCGCTGTAATCCCTGCATGGTTCCTCACTTTACTATATCTGGCATAGGTACTTTTCACATGACCTGACGCAATCATTGTGATGACCACGCCAATCAGCACCAGTATGTAGGTGGGATCAAAAAACATCCCGTAATATCCACCATAGTACATAACGTCTCCTCCTCACAATAGCATTTTTATAGGATTAAGTGTGTTATATACCAACTATCACAAAAAGTCAACATCTTTTCTATAAAATGCACAAAGACTTCACAGATCATATTTCATGATTCTGGCAAAGCTCCATTTTCAGGTTTTCCACCAGCTGCACCCGTCCATGCAGCCAGGTTTTTTTCGACTGAGGATCACTCTTTACCCTGAGTATCCCCCCTGGTTCTTCCACGGTCAGATCTATTCTTGTATTTTCCTTTTCGGCAAGATACATCCCCACGGCAGATGTTCCGCTGGCACAGGAGTTCTCCCAGTAAACCGTATCACTCCCGGGAATATATACCAGGGGAATCAGCTTTTGTTCAGAACCATCTTTTTCAAGAAACATCAGGCCAAGCCCTTCCGCCTCCAGCTCTTCACACCAACTCCTGACAGCAGCTTCTGCCTGGGCAGACGTATTTACCAGCCTGAAAAACTCCTTATTTTGGTCAATGATGATATGGGAGATCCCCTCCATCCGGACAACAGGAAGCAGTTCCCTGACACTCCCGTGAGAAAACTCTCTGCAAATTATCTCCCGGGCTTTGGGCATCAGAATCCTCCCCTGATAGCTGCCCGGCCTATCTTCCCAGAGGCTGATTTCCACCGGCTCGCACACTCCCGATACTCTTAAAAATACAGTCACCGGCTGTTTTTCTTCATCCTGTCTTTTCCTGTCCCCGGTATCGGTTATGGTCCTGCCGCCTGTTTTTTTCTCCATCAGACAGATGGCTGCGGCGCTTATTGACGCATTGCCGCAAAACTCTCCGCCGGTCATGGCAAGCTCCGGCAGGGCACATGAATTTCCGGCCTCCGGCTTCTCAATCCGCAAGAATCCGACCTGCTCCACTTCCGGATGGCACGTCATAATCCTGCTGGCGATAAAAGGCCGGTCAGCCGCATCCACTTCCGTCCTCACCAGGGCAGTGATATTACCGGTGGGGTCCAAAATACTATAATCCACGATTCTGTTCATCTTCTTATTATTACAAGTCAGTTTACTTCAGATTAACGTTCAAATACACGGAGGAACTGCTTTGTTCTCTCTTCCCGGGGATTCTCAAAGACATCCATAGGATCTCCCTGCTCTACCACCACACCGCCATCCATAAATAAGACACGGTTGCTGACAGCTTTGGCAAAGGGCATCTCGTGGGTGACGACCACCATGGTCATCTTCTCCTCAGCCAGCTGCCTGATTACCTTTAATACCTCGCCGGTAAGCTCAGGATCCAGGGCAGAGGTAGGTTCGTCAAAAAAGAGAATCTCCGGCTTCATGGCCAGGGCTCTTGCTATGGCTACACGCTGCTGCTGCCCGCCGGAAAGCTGATAGGGATAGGCAGAAGCCTTGTCTTCGATGCCCATCTTGCGGAGCAGTTCCATAGCTTCATACTCTGCCTCTTCCCGGTTTCGGTGCTGGACCTCCACCGGCGCATCCGTGAGGTTCTTCAGAATACTATAGTGAGGAAACAGGTTGAACTGCTGGAAAACCAATCCACAATAAGTCCGAAACCGGCGCAGCTCCCGGTTATTGACATAAACAGCCTTGCCGCTCTCATCGGTATAGGCCGCTTTCTTTCCCATATATATGATCTCTCCGCCATCGATGGTTTCCAGGAAAGTCGCACATCGAAGCAGGGTTGATTTGCCGGAACCTGACGGACCGATAATACTGACAACCTCTCCGCTGTCCACGCTGAAGCTGATATCTTTTAAAACCTCCAGCTCTCCAAAATGCTTCTTAATATTGTTCATCTCTATAATCATGGAATCAACATCTCCCTCCTGCAGCCAATACTGCTCAAATTACTTATAATAATCCAGTGCCTTTTCAATCCGTGCCATAATAAACGCCACTACATAATTCGCAATAAAGTAAAATACACCTGCGATGACAAATGGCATGAAAGAAGTCTGGGAAGCTGAAATCTGCTTGGCAAGAGAGAACACTTCCTGATAAGCCAGCGTGAAGGCAAGAGACGTATCCTTGACTAAGGTGATGACCTCGTTGGTGACAGCAGGCATGATCCTTTTAATCACCTGGGGCAGAATAATCCGGAGAAATGTCTGGGCTTTCGTAAATCCCAGAACTTCCGCTGCCTCGTACTGCCCCACAGGAATCGATTCGATACCGCCGCGGTAAATCTCAGCAAAATAGGCAGCATAGTTGACGATGAATCCAATAATCAGCGCCGGAAATCTCCAGCCGCCGATATCCATTTTGAACAGATAAAAGGGGCCGAAATACCAGACCAGCAGCTGAAGCATCAGCGGAGTACCACGGATGATGGAAATATAAGCACCCACCAGCATTCTGACAGGGGCAAATCTGGATTTTCTCAGCAGAGCGACAATCATACCCAGGGGCAGAGAGCCGACCACTGTCAATATAAAGATGACAAAAGTCCGAACCATACCTTCGGACATCGTTGATAGCATTACAGAAAAGGTCATAATAACTCCTCGCTTCCTCTTTTTTGCACCATCAAAAAAGGTATGACTAATATTTGTGGTACAAAAAAACTGCCAGCTCACCGGGGCTTAAAGCCCCGGCGGCATGGCTGATTATCCATTACATAAATAGTTATCCTATGTACATTACATCCAAATCAATCATTGCTTTACAATCATTTATTTCAGGCTGAGGTACTCATAAATCTCAGGATACTTCTGACCAATCTTGTCAAAGGTTCCATCTTTTACCAGGGCGTCAAGGGCAGCATTGATTTTGTCGCAGAGCTCTGTATCGCCTTTCCGGAAACCGATGGCATACTGTTCTGTTCCCATCTCTTCTGCCAGATATTCCACATTGTCCTTGCCTTCCATCAGATGGTTGCCCGCTGTGACATCGATGGCGATCGCATCAATAGCTCCGGCCTCAAGATCTGTGAAAGCAGTGGTGTAGGTATCAAATACTTTCAGTTCGGCAAAAGTATCTTTGAGCGCGGTCTTTTCCCCGTCGTTGAGCATATCATAGGCGGATGTGGATGTCTGGACACCAACGATTTTCCCTGCAAGATCCTCGAGGGTCTTAATCCCGGAATCTTTCTTAACCATGATCATCTGGGTGTTATTGGAATATGGCTTGCTCCAGAGATAATCATCTTCCCGTCCGTTCATGGTAAATCCGGACCAGATACAGTCACAGCTTCCGGCGTTAAGCTCAGCATCCTTGGCGTCCCAGTTGATCGGAACCGGCTCGTAGGTCCAGCCATAATAATCACAGACTGCCTGGGCCAGCTCCACGTCAAAGCCTGTGGTCTGCCCATCATCACCGATGAAGGAATAAGGCGGGTAATCCCGATCAAATCCATGCTTAAATACAAATCCATCTCCACTTGCAGCTGCCGTTGAAGCGGCAGTCTCTTTCTTTGTGGAAGAAGCACCACAACCAGCAAGCATGGTTACTAATAATGCTGTCGTCAAAAGAACTCCTAATAATCTTTTCATCATTCCTGTTTCTCCTTTTTTTATTTTATCCATTGTTGCTTTATCAATGTGATATAGTAGTATATTAACACGCTAAAGTGCTCTTGTAAAGACGAATTAAAAGAGACCAGGGCAGTGCTGACCAACCGGCCTCTTCCTGATCTCTTTGCTTCTCTTTTGTAATCGAGTACCTTTTTACTGCAGGACGTTAATCGTCATCCTCTTCCCAGTTGTGGTAGACTGCCTGTACGTCATCATCCTCCTCAAGAAGATTCAGGGTCCGGTTCAGGTTCTTCACATCATCGGGATCATCCAGCTTCACATAATTATCCGGGATCATGGTCACTTCAGCAGATGCCATAGGAACCCCTTCCTTCTCCAGAGCCTCGCGAACCTCACCGAAGCTGTCAGGATCCGTGAGAATCTCATAGCTGTCGTCCTCCTCCTCAAAATCCTCAGCTCCCGCATCCAGTGCCAGCATCATGAAATCATCCGGGTCTGTCTCATACTCCTCTTTGGACACGATAATCTGACCCTTCTTCTGGAACATGAAGGATACGCAGCCTGTGGTACCGATATTTCCCTTGCCCTTAGTAAAAGCGGAACGAACATTGGCCGCCGTGCGGTTTTTGTTGTCCGTCAAGGTCTCCACAATGATAGCAATGCCGCTGGGACCGTAACCCTCGTATGTGTTCTGCACATAATTGACGGCATCCATATTTCCGGCTGCCTTCTTGATGCCCCTCTCGATGGTATCATTGGGCATGTTGTTGGCTTTGGCCTTGGCAATGACGTCGCGCAGCTTACTGTTGTTGGCAGGATCAGCCCCGCCTTCCTTTACAGCAACAGCAATCTCACGGCCGATCACGGTAAATATCTTACCTCTTGCCGCGTCGTTTTTCTCTTTTTTATGTTTGATGTTGGCAAATTTTGAATGTCCTGACATAGTCTCTACTCCTATCTTATGTAAATGTAATCACACAATAATTATGTGTAAACTCACCACCGGCTGACGATGCCTGCCGGATTGGGTTTTTTGCTTATTCTCCACGAATCACCGCCAAAACTTTCGGTGATTACTGTCCTTCAGCCAAAATATAGTAACATTTCCTCTGATTTGCGTCAAGCATCTGCCCTGGTCCGCATTTTGGCGCTCATCATTCCTGATCCGCATCCTTCAGGGTCTCCGGCTCCCGGATAATCCTGATCTGTCTCAAAATCTTGTCTTTTTGTTCAGACGTGGTAAAACGGTAGCCTTTAAAGAGCACGGAAATCTCTTCTCCCGGCTCCGGAAGGTGACCAAGTTCATTGATCAGGAAACCATTGAGAGTCTCGAACTCTTCTGTGTCAAAGGTGATACCCAGATGTTCCTCCAGGTCATCCAGCCGCAGCATGCCAGAGGCCAGGTAATCACCTGACGGAAGGCGGATAATCTCTTTTTCTTCCACGTCATACTCATCGAGAATATCCCCGACAATTGTCTCCAGAATATCCTCCATGGCAACCAGACCCACCGTCTGGCCATACTCGTCCACCACGATCACCAGATGATTCTTCTCTTCTTTCATCTGGGTCAAAAGCTCATTAATATCCATATTCTCGTGAACATAGCTGGGTTTACGGCTGATATCCTCCACCTTCTGATCGGGATCCTCAAAATATGCCTGGACGGCGTCCCTGAAGTTCAGAATACCGATAATATGGTCCAGATCATCCTCGCAGACAGGGTAGCGGGAATAAGTCTGTTCCACCATAAAATGGAGAGCTTCTCCCACCGTCATACCGGCATCCAGGGAAACGATCTTATTACGAAACTGCATGACATCCTTGGCGTCCTTGTCACCAAACTCAAAGATGTTGGAGATCATTTCCGCCTCATCTGCCAGGATCACACCTTGTTCATGGCCTTCCTGGGCTATATTCATAATCTCCTCTTCGTACTCGTTCTCTTCTTCTTCCTTTTTCAGTTTGGCAAAGTCACTTTTCTTCATGACTTCTGTGAGACGTCCCATCATCATAATCAGGACGACTATCACGATCCCCGTGAGCAGCAGCAGAACTGCCAGCAGACCGACGATCAACCTTTGGTCCAATTTACCTTCACCTCCAGATCATATGCTTTGGCGTTAATAACAACTCTCGTTTCCAGTGTTTTCCAGAATATTCTTTCCTTCTGCTGCTCAGCCGGAAATATCTGTCATTCTTTATCGGCCAGGGCAAAAACCTGACCCAGCAGTTCAGGCAGGTCTGAGGCCATGAGGCTCCTGGAATCCCCTGCCCGGCTGCCCAGATCACCGGCCAGTCCGTGACAGTAGACAGCCATTTCTGCTGCCTTGCGGGGGGAGAGTCCTCCGGCGAGGAAGGCTCCGATGATTCCCGAAAGAACATCCCCGCTGCCTCCCACAGCCAGCCCGTGATTGCCGCTGACATTGATATATATTTTCTCTCCTGATCCGGCTATGACGGTCCTGGCATCTTTGAGGACCACCACCCTGTCTCTGCCGGCCAGCATTTCTGCAGTTTCCACCAGATTCTGACGGATTTTTGACACGTCTCTTCCGGTAAGTCTGGACATTTCCATCAGATGCGGAGTGAGGACAATCGCCGCCGGATAAGCCTCATAAAGAGCTTTATCTTTCTCCTCAGACAGCATGACAGCCAGAGTATTCAGACCGTCGGCATCGATAACCAGAGGAACTTTCGCACATCCTAAGACAGTTTTGATCTGCTCTTCTGCCTGCCGGCTTCTTCCCATGCCCGGCCCGATGATGATCGTATCCGCCCAGCTGCAGGCCTCCTCCAGCTGGTCCATCCAGGACCTGCCGCCCTGATCCTGCCATGTGGTCAGAATGGCGTCCGGCAGCAAAGTCTGTACAATCTGACGGTTGTCCTCGGGAGTAAAAATACGGACCAGACCGCAGCCGCTCCTGTAAGCAGCCTTCCCTGCCAGCACGGAAGCCCCTGCCATGTTTTTCTGGCCGGCTATCACTAATACTTTACCATAGCTTCCCTTATTAGACCACGGATTTCTTGCCGGAAGTCCCTTTAAATCCTCCGGTTCATAATAGCAGGCCTTGGGGCTGATCTTTTCCACCGCTCCGGCAGGAAAACCGATATCACAGACCTTTACCTGCCCTGCCAGAGCCGCTCCCGGATAGAGCAGTAAGCCCAGTTTATGCAGACCGAAAGTGATGGTAAGATCCGCCTGAAAACCGACACCCAGCACCCGGCCGGTACCTGCGTCCACACCGGAGGGCACATCCACGGCCACCTTCATGGCATCCAGCCGGTTTATACTCTCAATGACCTGAGCGTGGATTCCGGTGACATCCCTTTTCAGACCTACGCCAAATATCGCATCCACATAAACGTCTCCGTCCAATGGCAGTGTTTCCACCATGGGAATTCCCAGCTTTTCCAATATATTTTTCTGGGTCAGGTAGGACTCGGACGCTGTATTGATTGCACCGATCTCATAGACCACAGTTCTTCTGCCGCGGGCTGTCAGCAGCCTGGCAAGGGCCAGCCCGTCGCCCCCATTATTTCCTTTTTCCGCAACGATAACAATCTTTTTGTCCTCCGGCACGCACTGAAGGATGATCTCTTCCATGGCCATGGCAGCCTTTTCCATCAGAACGATACCCGGTATTCCATACTCCTCGATGCTGCAGGCATCAACAGCCTGCATTTCCTCTCTTCCAGCAGCGTATTTCACTGTGTTTTGTTCCTTTCTGTAAATTGATTCTCTGACGCAGGATTCTCGTGATTTCAATCATGAGAATCCTGCGCAAGGATTATCTTCTCTCTGAAATGGATCACATACCTGCATCATAAAATGGAGCGCGAAACCGCGCTCCATATCTTCTTCCTGATCTGTAACTGTCAATTTCTGCTGTGAATCCGATAGGAAAGGGTCATGATACTCTCGGAGAGATGAACATTTTCCACAATCACATCATCCGGGAGATCAAAATCCACCGGCGCAAAATTCCACAAGGCCTTAATGCCAAGATGATAAAGTTTCTCCGCGATGGCTGGGGCTTTTGCCTTAGGCAGGGTGAGGGCAGCAATCATCACTTCATGCTCCTTCACAAAGGCTTCCAGCATATCAATATCATAAACCTCCACGCCCCTTACTGTCATGCCGATCAAGCGCGGATTCACGTCAAAAAGACCGACGATACGAAAACCATTGCTGGCAAATTCCTGATTATTGGCAAGAGCCTGCCCCAGATTTCCGGCTCCGATGATGATAATATTGTTTGTTTGATTCAGGCCGAGAATCTTACCCATCTCATGATACAAAAACTCTACATTATAGCCGTATCCCTGCTGTCCAAACCCACCAAAATTATTCAAGTCCTGCCTGATCTGTGAGGCTGTCACGTTCATCCTCTCACTCAGTTCTTTCGAGGAGATCCGCACCACGCCGTTCTTCAACAGGTCCCCTAAATAACGATAGTATCGGGGCAGCCTTTTAATTACTGCCGGTGAAATGACTTTTTCATTTGCCGGTTTTACTGCTCCTCTAATGTCGGTCATAAGAACCTCCTGACAAAACTTTCTCAGTATTTCCTGGTATCTTTTACAATTATAGCTAAAAAAGCCAATAGTGTCAATTTGTAATCATGACATTTTGTTATTTATTCTACTAAGTAACCACGAAATATAGTTCCTGTTTTTTCGCTGCACCAATATCTTGTACACATACAGCTTTTAATTAAGAATATCTTCCAGTCATCATTTTGCCTGAATTATCATTCTAAAACGAACACTGGCCACAATTTGTTAAATAGTTATTTAACAAATTATACAGCCCTGTTAGTCTAAAAAAGAAGGGGGCGTCGCAGTAACGCCCCTCTCATTTATAAAAAATGAGAGGATCGTAACTGCTGACGCCCTTTTTGTGCGCATTTTCATCA
>JBGUIF010000127.1:0-8503 GCA_045112755.1 Anaerobutyricum sp. | reverse complement strand
TCCGTCATCAGACGCACAGATGCCAACAACTGACACAACACAGGACATGGGGATCCTTGCCTTTTAAGTTAACGTGGCATCCGTTTTAATACGACAGCTCCTTTCCCTGCAGGTAATCCCGGATCCCATCAATGATTTCCGGTGTCTTGTAACCTTTTCCCTCAGGGCCGTCTTTATCATAGGCAATCAAAAATGAAAAGTTGTCCGCCATGCACTCTTCCGGATCAATCGTGTACTCTGTATTCTCACCCATCACTTCCTTGAAGTTGGAGGCGTCCTCCGAATAATAATATTGATCACTTCCGTCAACAGGTACCAGCACAGCACTTCCCGTATCAAAAAAGCTGTCGCCCGGCTTCTCGAAATGCTTTCTCGTGGCGAAAGCCATATAGCAGTCAATCAGCTTTCCATGGATTTTAAAAGCAGCGAAAGCGTCATGATGCCCCACATCAGGGTTGCTGATAAAATAATCCAATACGGACGGCGGCAGTTTATATTCCATCTCCTGTACGGTGAAGTGAATCAGCTTATACATATCCGCACGAAAATCCGGATTACATCTTGTCAGGCAATGAAATAATTCGTGTGCCATCAGCTGCAGCAGATAAGAATCATACCCCTTATTCTCAGCACAGGTATCCATGACTGATTTGCTGACATAGATCTGTGTCCCATGGGTGTAGGCCGCTGCATCGCATTCCTCTTTCATTGTTGTACATACGAAGGTAATCTCATCCAGCGCTGGAAAATGATACCCCTTGTCAGCGGCAATCTCTTCGATCCGATCCATGGTTTTGCTGATCAGAGCCTTCTGCACAGCAGTGAAATCCCTGACCTGGTCTTTTGCAAAGGACAGATATTCCTCCATTGCCGCATCCTTGCTCTGCATTCTGAACTGCAGATCATTCTCAGTGAAGCCTTCATGATACCTGGTATTGGACATGAGCAGTTTCTGCCCTTCCTGCTTGTCCGCAAACCTGTACGGAATCTGCTGATGTTTCTCCTCTGCTGTCTCATCTTTCGCACGGACAGCAGCTGCTTTCACTCCGAAGGCTGCCAGCATCAGCACAAGGCAAAGGCCGGCCGTTGTGATTAACGTTTTTTTCCTCATTTTTTATTTCTCCCAAAGTTCTGATTATTATTTTTCCTAAAATTCTGATTTGTATTCTTTTTATTAAAATGCTGCTCTTCACAGACCCTTTTCAATACTGATCCGGCTTCCATCTTTCGTCTTTCTGACTTTGATCTGCTGGGGAATATTTTCCATAAGTTCTTCCCTGTGGCTGATGATTCCCACCAGCTTATTGCTCCCGGTCAGGTTGATCAGGATCTCCATCGCATTGTCGATGGATTTTCTGTCCAGAGTTCCAAAACCTTCATCCACAAACAGAGCATCCATCTGAATGCCGCCGAGGTTGGACGACACGGTATCCGATAATCCCAGAGCAAGGCTTAAGGACGCTTTGAAGCTTTCCCCGCCCGACAGATTGCCCACAGGCCTCCTGTGGTTGGTATATCTGTCCAGCACCTCAAGGTCAAGGAACTGGCTGCTCTTCCTGCTCAGGGTATCTTCCTGCCGGTAAAGCTCATACTGGCCGTCACTCATGGGAAGAAGCCTCCTGTTCGCCGCTGCTATAATGCCGTCGAAACCGGCTGCCTGGATGTATTGTTCCAGGGTGATCTTGCCATTGCCGGTGGTGCCTTTGACCAGACTGTACAGGCGCTTGCAAATGTTGTATTCCTTTGTTGATTCCTCTAATTCTTTTTTTCTGTCAAGAATACTTTCCTGCTTCTCTTTGTTTCTGAGCATCCGGTTTTCGTTGATATTGCAGTCCCTCCGGACCTTCTCAAGGAAGATGGTCTGCTCATCACATCTGGCCTTCAGGGATCCAATGTCTATGATGGTCTTACCAGCTGCATCGGCCTCAGCGCCGGCAAGCTGCTTTTTATTGGCTGCCACTGCCTGTCTGTAATCATTGATTTCCCGCTCGGAGGATGCGATGGATTCCTCATTTACCACATAGCCCAGCATATCACTGACAGAGGAGAAACCCTGTTCTCTGACTTTCAGATCCAGGTCTGTCTTTAAAGAGACTTCGTCCTTTTCCAGCCGGGTCATTCCATCCTGCAGAGTCTTCAGTCTGGAATCAATGGCTGTGACCTTGTCGTCCGCCTCCTTCTTGTTTTTCTCTGCTCTGTCCAGATCTTTTGTGATCTTATCCTGCCTTGCACTGGCCTCTTCCCGCTGTTTCTCTGCTGTATTCCAATCGGGATAGGTCAGGGTTCCCAGGGTCCTCAATGTGGTGAGGGCTTCCGACAACGACAGTTCCGTCTCCTTTTTCTCTTTGTCCAGTTTTTCTTTTGTGTCTGCCAGCGCTTTTGTTTCCACGCCCAGGGCCTTTTCCAGTTTTCTCTGGGAATCTCTCAAAAGGTTTGATTCTCTGATCAGTACCTGGCACTTTTTGGTACTTTCTTCTGCCTTAACCTGAATCATCTCTCTGGCTTCCCGGGTCTCTGTGATCATCTCGTCCAGAGACAGCTCCTCCGGGGCCAGGCCCACCAGGGGATTCGTCAGGCTGCCTGTTATAGCGTTCCCAAGCTGACTTTCATATTCTTCCAGAGATGTCTTTGCCTTCTCCGCTTCTGTATTGGCCAGATTCTTTTTCTCCTGAAGACTTCTTTCTGTTTTCTGAAGTGCCTTGAAATCCTCTTCAGATATGTCGGTTTCCTTCAGCATCGCCGGCTCCGGATGATGCAGAGAACCACATACGGGACATTTCTCTCCCTCCACCAGCTTGCCGGCCAGAATGCCCGCTCTGCTGTCTTCTAAGAGCTGCTCCGCCTCTTCTCTTTCTTCCCTTGCCTTATGGTATTGTTCCCGGGCACGAAGAAAGCGATTCTGTCTATCGGACAGTTCCCTCTTCCTGCGGTCTCTCTTTGTAAGCCCCTCCTCCAGGATCTTATTCAGATCGGCCAGCAGGTCCTTCAGCTTCCCGCTTTCATTTTCAGCCTTTACCAGTTCCTCGGGCTTGCCTTCCAAGGACTTTACCCTTTGGCTCAGGGTATCGATTTTCTCCCTTAGAGCCCTCTCTTTGTCTTTCAATTGAGAGTCCTGGATATCCAATTCCTCTTTTAGCAGCTGGGCGTCTTGTCTTTGCTGCTCCGCTTTTTCCTTCTGATGATATTTCTGTTCCTCATCGTCGATTCTGCTGATCTGTTTCTTTAACTTTTCGATCTCAGGTTCCAGTTTCCTGGCTTGCTTCAGATTCTCCTCAGCCTGCCCGGCGGCATCCAAGGCCTCCTGCAGGCTGGCCCGGGTCATCTGAATCTGTCCGCCGGCCCGGGAGATCTCCTCATTCTTCTTTTTCCAGGCAAGATAAGCGTGGTTTACATGGTGGGTGGCTTTCTTTCGCTTTTCCAAAAGGTGCAGGATCTTTTGAATCTCCTCTTTTCGCAGTTCCAGCTCTTGCCTTTCCTTCTCCAGCCGGTTTCTTTTTTCGATGAAACTATTATTAATCTCTGCCAGCGCCAGCTCTTCATTATATTTATTCCGCCTGGCTTCAGCCTGTTTCAACTCTTCCTGAAGGAACTTCTGCCGCTCCCGATCCGAAGACAGCAGCTTTTCCATAAGATCCAGGATCTCATCCATATTCCAGATACTTTTTGAATGGTGCATCTTGAACTGAAGCTCTGCCAGGTCCACTGCCAGCCCTGAGGATTCAGAAGACTGATCGGATTCATCTGCAGACACTTCCATAAAATGCTGAATGATGCTGTCCTCAGCCTTGGTCTTAACCCGGTAGCAAGCGTCCATCCGATCCTTTAACTTGTACTCTATGTTTTTATAGGCATCCGTCTGAAATATGGTGCGCAGAATCTCTGTCCTCTTGTCCGTCTTTGCATTCAACAATTCCCAGAACTCCCCCTGGGCAATCATCACGATCTGCTTAAACTGTTTTTCATCGATGTTCAGTAATGCTTTCACTGCGTTGTTGACTTTGGTCAGGCCTTCTATGGGCGGTTTACCCTCCTCATAGAAAATGGCCTTTTCATTTTCCATCTTCGTACCGCTGCCTTTCAGCTTCTGCCTTTGATAGGAAGGCTGCCGCCAGACATGATAGTTCTGACCCTGATGGGTAAAATAAAAGTCTACATAACTTTGATCCTCATCGGAGGCGTATTCGCTTCTCAGATTCCTGGTATCCCGGTATGATCCACTGGTGGTCCCAAAGAGGGCGAAACATATGGCGTCAAAGATGGTGGTTTTTCCGGCACCGGTATCCCCGGAAATCAGAAAGAGCCCCCTGTCCTCAAAGCTCTCAAAATCAATATCCTCCATTTTTCCGGCATAAGGTCCGATGGCACTTAAACACAGTTTAATCGGTTTCATGGATCACACCTGCCTCTCTTGCCGCTGTCCTCATCACAGCCATCTCCTCTTCCGTAATCTCACAGCCGTAAATCATCTGATAGAAATCTCCGATCAGATCTGAAAAAGATCTGCTTTCTGCGATCCGGCTGATATCCACCATCTCCACTTCCCTGGTATGGGAATTATCGTAGTCAATCCTCAGGGTATTAGGATAAATCTGCTGAAACTTTCCCATGGCGTCATCGATGAGATCCTCATCGGTCAAAGTCACGTAAATAAAATCCTCAGAGGCATTGATACTTTTCTTACTTAGGAGTTCTTCCATTTTCCCCCTGATATGTTTCAGATCTCTCCAGGGCTTTAAAGGAATCAGATCTATCTTGAGCTTTTCCCCTGGGGAGATGGTAATAATCGGCACAGATTTCTCATTATTGGCTTCACTCAAAGAATATTTCAGAGGGGAACCGGCGTAGCGGATCTGGTCTCTCCCGACTCTCTGGGGCGAGTGGATATGCCCCAAAGCAACATATTCAAAATCATCAAAACAATCATATCCGATCTTTTCCACCGTCCCCACACTCTGTGTTCCTAAATTCTCAGAACCGGCGATGGCAGGGTCCTCTCCTCTTCCAGCTACAAATTGGTGGGCCACCAGGATATTTCTGTGTCCCTTGTCCAGAGGCGTATGCTTGATAATGGTCCGGACAGCATCGTCATAGGTCTCTATCTTCTCATCCGGGTAAAAATGCTTTACCTGTGATGCCTTCACAAAAGGAAGCAAATAGATGTCCGTCACAGTATCGCCTTGGGCAAGGGTCTCCTTGTACATAGTCCCATCGAACACTGCAGATATGAAAATCTGATTCGCCGCAAACAAAGTACTGCCATAATTCAGACGGTCATCAGAATCGTGATTGCCGCTGATCATGTACACTCTGACCTTCTTCCCGGCCAGTTCATTGAGAAAATAATCCAGCAGTCTGGTTGCTGCTTCGCTGGGAATTGATTTATCGTATACATCACCGGCAATCAGCACACCATTTACCGCTTCTTTATCCACGATAGAAAGTATCTGGTCAAGTATATATTGCTGGTCCCTGATCAGGTCAAAATCACTCAGATTTTTCCCCAGATGCAGGTCACCCAAATGCATAAGTCTGATCATAGGTCCTCCCAATACATGCCCTGAAGGGCACTCATCCGTCATTTTGCTTTCTTCGCAAGCCATGCCCGATATCTTTTACGGGCATTTCTGCGGAGATTCAAATAGAAAAAGGAATAATCACATCCGTGATAGCTTGCCGGACCGAAAACCGGCTCCAGCTTTTTAAAGCCCGGTATGGCCGTAATGGCACATTTTGCCAGTCTGGGCTCTGTCACCATGACAGTTCCCCGCTCAGGATCTATGACGGCATCTGCTTTTACACGCAGTCTCCTTACCCCGGGAAGCAGTAAATAAGGCATGAAAGTTCCCAGATTCAGCTCTGCGGATGCAGGAGTATCATCTGTTCTCCAGTTCAGAGGATTAATGGAAACTGCTCCCGGTGATACCACCAGACTGCTATGGCCTTTATTGGCAGGCCCCTCTGTATTCCATGAAACCACAACACCCACATCGTCTGCAGCCTGTGCTGCTTTCACATGAGGATTCTTTTCAAGATACTGCTTTGTCAAAGAGTCTCCCAGACAGTAAGCCGCAATCATATTTTCATAGTATTCAGGATGCTCTTTCATGTATTCTGACAGGACCATGTAGCACAGCCGTGATCCCTGGGAATGGCCTGCCAGGAAGTATGGCCGCCCCTGGTTCAGATGCTCGAAATAATAATCCAGTGCAGCATAGACGTCCGTCCTTGGCTCCGCCCATTCAGCGCGGTCAACTTCTTCAAAACTCATTTCTGACAGCTTCATCCCATTTACCTGTCTCCAAAAGGGAGCAAAGATATTGGTAAAGGGTTGAAATACTGCTGCCTGCTGTGTGAGATTACGTTTAGCTGACCTGACCATGCTTCTGTTGTCCACAGAACAGATCACCCCGGCCCTCTTATCATGGCAGCTTGATGGATAAAGATAAATCAAATCTACGGCTTGGTCCGGATGATCCGGCAGAGCAAGCCAATGCTTTTTCTGAGAATAGTCCGTTGGTATTCCGACAAAAGATCTCATTGTTCTTAATCTCCCCTCTATCTGGGTGCTTTTCAGGAGGCTGAGTTTCCTGATCCAGCACTTGAAATCCTACAAATCCACTTCTTCTGAAGTATAGCATCAGCATCATACAAAATCAATTCTGCGTCAGAGATTGAAATAATGGATATACTCCGCTAAACTATTCTTAAAACAAGCTCTGAAAATGTACGCAAAAATGCTTAAAAAAACAAAAACGAACCCTAAGGAGGCCAAAGATGCTCTATACAGATAATTACAGTTCACCTCTGGGCAGCATTTTACTTGCCGGGGATCAGGAAGGGCTGACTGGCTTATGGTTTACAGAAGGAGCCAGGTATATCGGCCTTGGGCTGAAAAAAGATGCCCTTCCCCGGGAAATGGATTATTTTCATCAGGCGAAGCATTGGCTTGATCTCTATTTTTCCGGCCGTGACCCTGGATTCTTGCCGAAAATTCATTTTGTCGGCTCCGACTTCCGAAATCGTGTCGGGGAAATCCTGTGCAGAATCCCCTATGGAAAAACTGTTACTTACGGCTATATCTCCAACCTGATTGCCAGGGAGCGTGGACTCAAAAGAATGTCAGCTCAGGCAGTGGGCGGTGCCGTCGGCCACAATCCAATCAGTATCATCGTGCCCTGTCACCGGGTGGTGGGATCCAATGGCAGCCTGACTGGATATGGCGGAGGAATCATGAGAAAAAAAGCACTTCTGGAACTGGAAGGGATTGATACGAGTCAATTCACCATCCCCAAAAGAGGTACTGCTCTGTAATGACCCACGATCTATTTCAATCTCTGACGCAGAGATACGCATAGGAAGACACCTACGGTGTCGCGCAACTCGCGCGTAATCCCCAAGGCCATTACGATTGATCACATCAACAAAGAAGTATGGTAATTATCATTTGAATCAAAAACAAAAAATGATAATAATTATCATCCGGAATCAAAAACAGAAAGGAAGATTCCATGAAAACTCTGAAAGGACAGCATTGCTGCTTTATTCAAAAAGAACCGGCAGCCAACGATCAGATTCTGACATTTTCACCGGAAAAGGCGGAGACTGTGCTCCGTTTCCACAAAAGCATTCCCAATTATGAGGAGACAGTGCTGGCTTCCCTGGAAGCCGCTGCAGACCACTATGAAGTGGCTGCCATCTTAGCCAAAGATGAATCCACTCGATTTGGTCTGAAAGCTTTTAAAGGACTCGGCGGCAGCTACTGTATGTTCCGCATTCTTTGCGAAAAGTTCTCCCTGAATCCTTCCCAGACAGACTATTCTACTTTTTTAAGGGACGATATCCGTGCCAAATGCAGCCAGATTGAGTTTGTGACGGCGACAGATGGCAATCATGGAAAAGGCGTATCCTGGGCAGCAAAACTGTTTGGGTGTAAAGCCCGCGTTTTCATGCCCAAAGGGACTGTGGAGGAAAGGAGAAGGGCCATCGAGACTGCCGGCTCGGCCATCGCCACAATCACAGACTGGAATTATGATGAGACAGTCCGATATGCGGCTTCTTTTGCACAAAAAAACGGCAGCGTCCTGATTCAGGACACTGCCTGGGAAGGTTATGAGAAATATCCTCAATGGATCATGGAAGGATACCTTACTTTAGCCCATGAAGCTTCAGT
Source organism: Anaerobutyricum sp. (assembly GCA_045112755.1). Classification (GTDB taxonomy): domain Bacteria; phylum Bacillota; class Clostridia; order Lachnospirales; family Lachnospiraceae; genus Anaerobutyricum. The sequence goes on along the minus strand of JBGUIF010000127.1, from coordinate 333 downwards.
CCAGATGAAAGGAAGAACCCCTACCCACATTTTCCTGCAGGCAGGCGTAGGTTCCATGGCAGGTGCCGTGGAAGCATACTTCCTGAACCGCTTTAGAGATCTGCAGCCGATCGTTTTCATCGTGGAGCCGTCGCCGGCTGCCTGTATCTACCAGTCCATCCTGAAAAATGACGGCAATCCCCACTCCATCAAAGGGAATCCTGTCACCATCATGGCAGGACTGAACTGCGGCACGCCATGCAGGAGTATCTGGCCGATTCTAAGAGACTGCTCCAGTGTATTCTGTGCCTGCGAAGATTCGGTCACCGAGATGGGAATGCGTGCCTATGCACA
>JBGUIF010000126.1:0-7145 GCA_045112755.1 Anaerobutyricum sp. | reverse complement strand
ACAGCATCTTCAAACATCATAGCCTAACCTGTAGAAAAGGTAAAGAAAAGGCTATAACACTATAATACGAGGAAATTGCTCCGCATTCCTTTAGTATAAACTTTTTTATTGTTAACTGATACCGACCTGAGGTGTAAAAGGATAGCGAGGGACTGATATGGGACATACTGGATTGGAAGAGAAATATATGCGCAGGGCCATAGAACTGGCAAAGAAGGGCAGTGGAAGGACGAACCCTAACCCGCTGGTTGGGGCAGTGATTGTCCGGGATGGGGAGATCCTGTCGGAAGGGTACCATGAGTGCTATGGACAGTATCACGCTGAGCGCAATGCCATCGTCCGTGCCCGGGAGGCGGGGACAGATCTGACGGGCAGTACCATCTATGTGACGCTGGAACCCTGCTGCCATCACGGCAAACAGCCCCCCTGCACCGATGCGATCCTTGAGTCGGGGATCTCCAGGGTTGTGGTGGGATCCGATGATCCCAACCCTTTGGTTTCCGGCAAGGGTTACGAGATTCTGAAGAAAGCAGGCGTGGAAGTGGTGACCCATTTTCTCAAGGAAGAGTGTGATGCTATCAACGATGTCTTCTTTCACTTTATCCGCCATAAGACGCCCTTCGTCGCTATGAAGTATGCCATGACCATGGACGGAAAGATCGCCTGTCATACCGGAGACTCCAAGTGGGTGACCGGAGAGACGGCCAGAGCCCATGTGCAGAAGCTTCGCAACCATTACCAGGGAATCATGGTGGGAATCGGGACAGTTCTCGCTGATGATCCCACCCTTAACTGCCGTATGGAAGGGGGCAGGAACCCGATCCGGATAGTGGTGGACAGCCATCTGCGGATTCCCATGGATTCCAGACTGGTGATGACGGCCAAAACCCAGCCATTGATTGTAGCCTGTCTTAAAGGACAGGAAGAGAAGGCAGCCCAGCTGGAACAAAAAGGTGTCACAGTGGCTGTGATGCCGCAGAAGGACGGAAAGGTCAGCCTGACAGACCTCATGATTTATCTGGGACAGAACGGGGTGGACGGCATTCTCCTGGAAGGAGGAGGCAGATTAAATGAAAGCGCCCTGGAAGCAGGGATTGTGGGAAAAGTCTTCTGCTATCTGGCACCAAAGATTTTCGGTGGAGCGGATGCCAGAACGCCGGTGGAGGGACAGGGAAAGTCCCTGGCCGCAGAAGCCTGGCGCTTTGAAAGAACCGGCCTGGAGATTCTGGGGGAGGACCTGCTCATTACCTATAAATATAAAAGTCAGGTATAAATATTAAAGTCAGAGATTAATATTAGAGTTAGATATCAATATAAAAGTGAAGAGAGGAAGCGGAGATGTTTACAGGAATTGTGGAAGAAGTCGGCATCGTCCAGTCTGTGAAAAAGGGGGCGAAATCGGCGATCATCACAGTCAAGGCCGAAAAAGTCCTTGAAGATATGCATATAGGGGACAGTATCTGCCTGAACGGCGTATGCCTGACAACGGTGGACATAGGAAATGGCTGCTACAGTGCCGACGTCATGCATGAGACCCTCAACCGGAGTAATCTCGGCCAGCTTAAAAGCGGGAGCCGGGTCAATCTGGAACGGGCCATGGCGGCGGACGGCAGATTCGGAGGGCATATTGTCGCCGGCCATATTGACGGCACCGGCAGAATCCGGTCCATGGAAAGAGACGATAACGCAGTCTGGGTGACGGTGGATACGCCGGCTTCCATTCTGAGATATATCATAGACAAAGGATCCATTACCATCGACGGCATCAGCCTGACGGTGGCCCGGGTAGATTCAGGCAGCTTTGCCGTGTCTGTGATTCCTCACACCATGGCCAACACCATTCTTCTGGATAAGAAGCCCGGGGATACGGTGAACCTGGAAAATGACCTGGTGGGGAAATATGTGGAGAGGCTTCTGACCTTTTCCGGGGAGGACCAGGAAGAACAGAAGCCGTCGTCCGGCATTACCATGGAGTTCCTCATGGAACATGGATTCTGACAAAGGCAGGATCCGACTATGGAAGGCAGCTGATGTTGCGCCGGGATTAAGAGGAATCGACGATGGGATTCTGATTGAATTACGCTCCGCTGTGAGACAGCAGAGGGATTATAGCAGGATAAAGAGAGGAGCCGACATATGAAAGAGTATGTATTTGCCACCATAGAGGAGGCTGTGGAGGACCTGAAAAAAGGGAAAATGGTCGTCCTTGTGGAGGATAATGATGAGAATTCCGATGGGGTTGTTTTTGTGGCGGGCCGGTGGGCCACACCTGAGACCATCAGCTGGATGAAAGAGGAGGCAGGGGGAAAGGTTGCCCTGCGTGTATCAGAAGAGATCGCCCAGCATCTGGCCCAGCAGGAACTTCTTTGGAAGGATAATATGAAGATTGCCATGCAGGGAGGTGTCCTCAAGCGCAGCGGCTACACAGAGGGCATCGTAGATCTGGCTGTGCTGGCTGGATTCAGAGCTTCAGGAATCAGCTGCGGTATCCTGGACCAGGACGGTACAGCCAAAAAACTGGATGAGGTCATGACTTTTGCCAAAGACCGGGATCTGAAGGTGGTCACCATCGCTGAGATTACAGAGTACCGCCGGGGTTCTGAGTCCTATGTCAGCCGGGAGGCGGAGGCAGACTTCCCGACCCACTATGGTCACTTCCGTATTCTCGGTTATGTCAATACTCTGAATGGTGAGCACCATGTGGCCATCGTGAAAGGCGATATCTCAGACGGACAGCCGGTGCTGTGCCGGGTTCACTCCGAGTGCCTGACCGGTGACGCCCTGGGATCAAGACGCTGTGACTGCGGCCAGCAGTACCAGGCGGCCATCCGTATGATAGAGAAGGAAGGCCGGGGCGTGCTGGTCTACATGAGACAGGAGGGCCGGGGGATCGGCCTGATCAACAAGCTTAAGGCCTACCAGCTTCAGGATACCGGCCTCGATACCGTGGAGGCCAATCTGGCCCTGGGCTTTCCAGAAGATCTGCGGGATTATGGTATCGGTGCGCAGATTCTTGCCGACCTGGGTGTGAAGAAGCTTCGGCTTATGACCAATAATCCCACCAAGGTTGTCGGACTCTCTGGTTATGGGATTGAGATCGTGGAGAGGGTTCCTCTGGTGATGGAAGCCAATGACGACGACCGTTTCTATCTGAAGACCAAGAAGATCAAGATGGGGCATCTTTATTAAATCATATAGAAAAATAAGATGATATAAAACATTTAAAACAATAGGAGGTTTTATCATGGGATACAATGTATTTGAAGGAAAAGTAGTAGGCGGCGAGGAGAAAATCGGTATCGTATGTTCCCGATTCAATGAGTTTATTGTGAGCAAGCTTTTAGGCGGCGCAGTGGACGGACTGGTACGCCATGGCGTGGTGGAGGAAAATATCGATGTTGCATGGGTTCCCGGTGCCTTTGAGATTCCGCTGATCTGCCAGAAGATGGTTGATTCCGGAAAATATGATGCAGTGATTGCCTTGGGTACTGTGATCCGGGGATCCACATCCCACTATGACTATGTCTGCAATGAGGTTTCCAAGGGTGTTGCCCAGGTCAGCCTCAAATCCAGCATTCCGGTGATGTTCGGTATCGTTACCACAGAAAATATCGAGCAGGCCATTGAGAGGGCCGGAACCAAGGCAGGCAATAAAGGATATGACTGTGCACTGGGCGCCATCGAGATGATCAACCTGATCAAGAGTCTGGAGAAATAATGCCTGATTCTGCAGAAGCATTATGGAGTGGTCCTGAATAATAAGAAAGTTGCAATTTCCCCGGCATTGGGTTATACTAATTTCTGACCTATATACCCCCTGGGGGAATATAGAATGACAGTAACGAAAATGCGGACTCTGGTCTGCCCGTAAAATAAGTGGAGGTTTTAGCTATGGCATTTCAGATTACAAAAGAGACTCAGATTGGCGAGATGCTGCAGAAGGATATCGGGATCGCATCGATTCTGATGGCAGCAGGTATGCACTGTGTGGGATGTCCGGCATCCCAGATGGAGAGCCTGGAAGAGGCCTGCATGGTGCATGGCATGAACCCGGATGTTCTCGTGAAGAGAATCAACGATTATCTTGCCCTTCAGGCATAATCGTTTGGCAGGGATCCCGGCAGGGGCCTGCAGGGTCAACTGAAAAAGCAGCTGTACAAAAATAACGGGGACTGCGGTTTGAAGCCGCAGTCCCGTCAAAAAAAGGCAAGGATCCCCATGTCCTGTGTTGTGTCAGTTGTTGGCATCTGTTCGTCTGATGACGGACTGAAGATCAGTCCGTCCCAGAACGCACAGACACCACCAAACGACAAACACCTAGGACATGGGGATCCTTGCCTTATCCTCAAGTTTCTGATCTGTCTTAATACGACCCTCGCCGGATTTCGAATGAAATGTTCTGAAAATGTCCTGAAATCAGGGATATTCTGCGCCGGAGTCTTATGACTGCAGGTGGGCCGGTCTAAAGCAGGCCAGCTGCCAGGGCGACTGCATCCTCGGGCAGGATGGCGCGAAAATGTTCCTTAAAATAGGAGTGAGTCCCATAGCTTAAATCCAGACTTTTGCCAAAGTCGGCTGCCAGTGTACAGGCCCTTTTATAGTGACTGCTGTCACTGTCTTCCCTGGAGAGAAGCAGATAGTAACTGCCTTCTTCCGGATCCCGGAACAGAGAGCTGGAGCCCTTATAGAAGGGCGACAGTATGGAACAGAGACGACTGATATCATTGAAATTATCAAAAAGATAGCAGCGGAAATCCTTCTTGGTCAAAGAAGCAGAGGTACTCCCGGATCCTTTGGCGTGCTGAGAGCCGCGGCCCGCGCCGGTCTGGGAAGGCTGCTGAGACTGACTGCCTGCAGTATCCTCTTCGCATTTTGGGAGTGATACCGTTTCAGCTGACGCTGGTGCAGGGTCGGATTCCTTTCCGTCAGTCTGATCTGCATTTTTGGAAGGCAGAGACCTGGCCGCTTCCTTTCGGTTCTGTCCCAGATCTTCCCGAATCTGCCGGGCTCTTGCTGCCAGATAGTTCAGCATCTCCTCCGCGGACATATTAAAAAGGTCCACAGGGACACTTTCAGACTCATCTTTCTCGATGGAGATCTCAAGAGTAGTTTCCAGGTCACCATTCCTGCGGGTGGATGAAAAATGATAGCCTCCCTCATCGTCGGAAACTGTCAGATGATTATGGTCTGCCTCTGTCTCATCAGTCTCCTCGTAATGCAGGGCCTCGGGATCATCCGCCAGCAGATTTGAAAAGCCTGGAGTGTAGGAGACATTTTCAGGGACGGCGGCAGTAAAGCCTTCCTCCGTCGCCTGGTCCCCCTTGGAAAAACGGGAGAAGCGGGTGTCAAATTCCTCCGGGTCTTCCACTTTGGTGATGATCAGAACAAGGCAGTCGCTGGAGACCGGAATGGCCTCAATCATCAGAGGAATGTTGCTGCTCTCAAAACCTACCTCCTCGTAGGCCTGATTCATCATGTCCTTAAAAAGCTCCCGGGCCTTGGCAGACCCATAGGTCAGTTCATTCAGCTTCAGCTGTCTCTGGGCAAGGTCCTCCTTGGTAAGAGTACAGCGGATCTGGTTATCGTTAATTTTTTCTATCTGCATAGAGTTCCATCCTTTTTTATAAAGAATCATGAGGATGCGATGGTTAGAACGCTTTCCTAATACCATAGTATAATCAGAACGGCCTTTTCTGTAAAGGCAATTCTATTTCTATATTATTACAATATGCCGGTTTGATGTCTGTTTATGTCAATCTCTGACACAGGATTCTCGTGATTTCAATCATAAGAGGAATACGCAAGGATTATCTTCACTCTGATATGGATCTCATACCTGCGTCAGAGATGCCGGAGACAGCATAAAAACAGGCCTTGCATTTTCACTGTAAATAGTTTACAATAACAAAACGGAAATGTCAATATTTAACATATTAAGAAAAATCAGGGGATTCAATGTGCAATATAGAAAGACGTTTCCGGCGGGAGGGATACAGTAAAAAAACTGACCTTATGAAAGTGTTGACAGGGAGCGGCGGTTGTCTGTTTCGGATTATTTTTACCTCTGTGAGTCCATAGTTTTCCCTCCCGTGATTTTGACTTTGCCATATAATCATGTTATAGTATTGACGACTCTGTAATTATGAAATCATGTGATTTAAAGGTAAGGATTCAGGATGCGGATCATAACGGAATCAGAGGCAGAAACTTGAACATATGAAGAGGTGGTTTTGTGGAGACGCAGCTTCTTAAGATAGAGACAGAACCGGACTGGGAGTCAGCCGGTTCTGATGAGTTAAAAGAGCGGATGAGAAAGTCCAGGGATGCCCTGGAACTGGCCGGGCAGCTGATCCGGCAGGGAGACTTGGTGGCCTTTCCCACGGAGACAGTCTATGGTCTGGGTGCCGACGCCCTGAACGAGGATGCTGCGGCGAAAATATATGCGGCCAAGGGCCGGCCCTCTGACAATCCGCTGATAGTTCATATATGCCGCCTGGACCAGGCAGCAGAGATCGCCGAGGATATTTCCGAAGATGCCTGGAAGGTGATGGAGAGGTTTTGGCCGGGTCCTCTCACGGTGATTCTGAAGAAGAAGCCCATTGTGCCGGACGGCACCACAGGAGGCCTGAAGACGGTGGCGGTCCGCATGCCTTCCCATCCGGCGGCGGCAGCGCTGATTCGGGTCAGTGAACGTATGATTGCGGCACCCAGTGCCAACCGTTCCGGAAGACCCAGTCCCACCAGCGCAGACCATGTTTATGAAGATATGAAGGGACGGATCCCTCTCATCCTTGACGGAGGACCTGTCCGGATTGGAATAGAGTCAACAATTCTTGATATGACGGGAGTGCGGCCGGTGATTCTCAGGCCGGGTTTCATTACCCCGGAGATGCTGGAAGAGGTAATCGGGCCGGTCAGCATTGACCCTGCTGTTGCCGGCAGGGAGAAGCCTGTGAATATCGAAGCCCGGGCGCCGGGCATGAAGTACCGTCATTATGCCCCAAAGGGGCAGCTGATTCTGGTGGAGGGCGCCGACAGTAAAGTGGTGGAAGAGATCAACCGCCTGGCCCGTGAGCGTGAGCAGGAAGGATACCGGGTGGGGATTATCGCCACAGATGAGACCTTTTCTTCCTATAAGGCAGGGA
>JBGUIF010000125.1:0-8599 GCA_045112755.1 Anaerobutyricum sp. | reverse complement strand
TCTGGGACGGACTGATTTGAAGTCCGTCATCAGACGAACAGATGCCAACAACTGACAAAACACAGGACATGGGGATTCCTGCTTTTTACGTTAACGGGGCTGCCGCATTAAAACGGCAGCCCCTGTCTCTTTTCTTAGAGTACCTTGCTTAAGAAGCTCTGGGTCCTCTCATTCTGCGGATTATCCATAACCTCCACCGGAGTTCCCTCTTCCATGATAATTCCCTGATCGATGAAGAAGACACGGTCAGCCACATCGTGGGCAAAGCCCATCTCATGGGTAACAACCACCATGGTCATACCCTCTGCAGCCAGCTCCTTCATGACATCCAGAACCTCACAGACCATCTCCGGGTCCAGAGCGGATGTGGGTTCATCAAAAAGCATGATATCCGGCTCCATGGCCAGGGCTCTTGCTATGGCCACACGCTGCTGCTGTCCTCCGGAAAGCTGCCTCGGTTTGGCGTCTGCCTTGTCAGCCAGACCGACACGGTTCAGCAGATCCAGGGCTTTCTTCTCGGCCTCTTCCTTGGACTTCAGCTTCAGCTCCACCGGAGCCAGCATGACATTTTCCTTGGCAGTATAGTGGGGGAAGAGGTTGAAGGACTGGAAAACCATACCGATATGCTGACGAATCTTGTCAACATTTGCCTTGGGATCCGTGATGCTTTCTCCATCCACGATGATCTCGCCGCCGGTAATCTCCTCCAGACGGTTTAAACAGCGAAGGAAGGTAGACTTACCTGAACCGGATGGGCCGATGACGCAGATTACTTCGCCGGCCCGGATCTCCGCATCGATACCCCGGAGCACATCCAGCTTCCCAAAAGACTTTTTCAGACCATTTACCTTAATTTTGATTTCGTTATTGTCTTTCGCAATCATCAGGCATTCATCCTCCTCTCAACATATCTGGAAACCAGTGACAGAACTGTCACGATTGCCAGGAAGAAGATGGCAACCCAGGTATAGGTAGCAAAGGATTCCATGGTTCTTCCTACGTAAATCTTGGCCTTGTTCATAATCTCGGCAAGACCAATCGCATAAAGAATCGTTGAGTCCTTAAGTGTGATAATAAACTGATTGACGAGGGACGGCAGGCAGATGCGGACCGCCTGGGGAAGAATGATCTTCTGCATGGTCTTGACGTAACTTAAGCCAAGACTGCGGGAAGCCTCCATCTGTCCCTTTGGCACCGCCTCGATGGATCCACGAAAGATCTCCGAGATATAAGCACCTGCATTCATGGACAGGGTGATCAGACTGGCCGTAAAGATATCAATACGGAACTGGGTTCCGGTCAGCCCCTGGATCAGCTGAGGCAGGGCGAAGTAGAAATAGAAAGCCTGCACGAGCATGGGAGTACCACGAATCAGCCATATATAAAATTTTGCAATACCACGAAGGACCACATTGCTGGAGATATTCATCAGGCAGACGAAAATGCCGACAATCAAGGCAATGATCAATGACAATACTGTAATACGGATCGTCATTCCCAAGCCTTCAAGAAGCATAGGCCAGGCTTCGTGTAAAACTCCAAGTAAATTCATAAACGATCTATCCTCTTCCTATCTTACTTTTTGCCTGTATATTTCGCAACGATCTCGTCGTAGGTTCCGTTGGCCTTAATGTTGGCAAGACCATCATTGAACATCTTCAGAAGATCATCATTGTTGCCCTTTAATACAGCAAAACCATAAGGAGTGGAGAACTCTTCCTTAGCGTCAGCCACGATCTTCAGGCCATTGCCCTGGGCTACATTGTAGGCCATAACAGGCTGGTCCTCAAAACATGCCACAGAGTTGCCCGTTGCAACATCCTGGTACATCATATCAGAAGCGTCAAAATAGGCGATTTCATAGCCATATTTATCCTTGTAAGACTCAGCACAGTTCGCACCCATGGTTCCTGTCTTGGCGGCTACTGTCTTGCCCTTCAGATCCTCAAAGCCCTTGATGTCACTGTCTTCTTTTACAGCTACACAAACGTAGGAATCATAGTAGGCCTCGGAGAAATTATACTTCTCTTTTCTCTCATCAGTGATGGACATGCCGGCGATGGTTCCGTCACACTGACCGGACTCAAGAGCGGCTACAGCTGCGTCAAAACCGAGAGACTGAAGGTCGTAAGTAAATCCCTGGTCTGCTGCCACAGCGGCAAGAATATCCACATCAATACCTACAAAGTCACCATTTTCATCTGTGAACTCAAAGGGCGCAAAAGTTGTATCTGTGGCAATGATAAACTTCTTTTCTGCGGAGCCTCCCTCAGAGCTGTCTGCAGGTGCGGAAGAACTTCCTCCACATGCAGCAAGTGAAAGTGCCATTACAGCTGCTAAAGCCAACGATAAGAATTTTTTCATGTTCAATCCTTCCTTTCCAAATATGATTATTTTGAAATAATTCATATTTTATTATATATACTGCTGAGGGAAAATGCAAGAAACTTTATATATAATACCCATGAAAGCACTAATTTTTAGAGAACTGCCGCTTTTGCAGGATTGGTGGAATTGTCATGCAGTAATTCAGATTCCTCAATCAATCAGCTCAGGGGCAATCACATTCTTAGTCCCGCCACTTGAGTTAGAACACTCTGAATGTTAAAATATTATATATGAATGGACACCGAGGAGGAAGAAATCTTGATTCAAGCCAAACCTAATTTTATCCGTGTGCTCATCATGATCATCTGTATCATCTTCCAGGCTGCTATACTGGGAATCGTCATTCATTTCTTCTCAAGACAGGCAGCATGGATTGAGGGTGTATTCAGACTTTTAAGCATTATTGTCATCCTTTATATCATACGCCGCACAGAACATCTGTCCTCCGATCTGATGTGGATCATCCTGATCATGCTTTTCCCGGTTCCGGGAACTGCGGCCTATCTCCTGCTGGGCGCCGACCTGATCATGTCCACAACCTTCCAGAATATCGTCAAGGAAACAGACAAGGCAAAAGATTATTATTTTCAGGATATCCAGGTACTAAAAGAGATTGAACAGGCTGCCCCCATGAAAAAAGGACAGTTCCACTATATATCACAGAGTGCCGGCTTCCCCTTCTACCGTAATACCGGTTTTGATTATTATAGGACAGGGGAAGAAGGATTTCCCTTCATCCTGGAGGAAATGAAAAAAGCGGAGCGTTTCATCTTTCTGGAATATTTCATCATTGAGCCGGGAGAAATGTGGAATCAGATGCTGCAGATCCTGCTGCAAAAAGCCAGGCAGGGCGTGGAATGTCGTGTTCTCTATGATGATATGGGCTCCTTCGGCACCCTCCCCGCCAGCTATGCCAAAGAACTGGAAAAACAAGGGATTAAAAGTGTCCCTTTCAACCGGATCACTCCGGTACTCGGCACCATCATGAATCACAGAGACCACCGGAAAATCCTGGTCATCGACGGTAAAGTTGCCTTCAGCGGCGGCATTAACCTGGCCGATGAGTATATCAACCGATTTGAGCGTTTCGGATACTGGAAAGACAATCTGATCCGGGTCAGGGGAGAGGCCGTCTGGTCCTACACCGTTCTCTTCCTGACAACCTGGAATGCTCTCCGCCATGAAGACGAGAATTATATGGTCTTCAAAACATATGACGTCCATGGCAGCACCGGCACAGATGCCTCTGACTTCGACGGTTATATTGCCCCCTATGGTGAGACGCCTCTGGATGATGAGATCACCTCCCAGAACGTCTATATGAATATTCTGAACCAGGCTGTCGATTATTGTTATATCACTACCCCCTATCTGATCATCGACAATGAGTTGACCAATGCTCTGCTGCTTACTGCCAAACGAGGCGTTGACGTGCGCATTCTGACCCCGGGTATTCCGGATAAAAGACTAATCTGGATGATCACGCGCTCCTACTACGCACCTCTGATGAAAGGAGGCGTCAAAATCTATGAATACACGCCAGGCTTTGTGCATGGCAAGGTATTTATCTCCGACGACAACGTGGCTACTGTAGGCACCATCAATCTGGATTACCGCAGCCTTTACCTGCATTTTGAAAATGGCACTTACCTCTACGGATCCAGAAAAATACTGGATATCCGGAATGATTATCTTGATGCCCTGAAAGTATCAAGAAAAATCAGGAAAGGTGATATCAAAAACGGTGTCCTGAAAGAGATGCTGCTCTATTTCCTTAGATTATTTACTCCACTGCTATAAAGCAGCGCAGACAGCCCCCTGAAAAAGAACCCGCCGAACGCTGGTTCTTTTTCAGGGGGCTGCCCTTTTCTTTTTACATTGTTTCTCATCGCGGATGATTGAACAATTTCCGCTTCCTATTTCTTTTCAAGAATAGCCACGCAGTCTTCCACAACCTTGTCCACGCCGGTTCCTGCCAGCAGTCCTAAAGCATTTACCTTTGGTATATCAAAGTCCTCATAAACATGGGACACACAGGCAATCAGATCGTAATCTGCATCAGCAAGTTCAGCACGGACTTCGTCCGGTGTCGTCACCTGGGTCGTCGCTTCCCAGCCTTTCTCCGCCAGCTTATCTGTCAGTCTGGCTGCCACCATATTGGATGTAATAAGTCCGACACTACACACACATAATATCCTACAAGTTTTCATAATGAACCTCCCAAAGTCATTCAAGAAATAGGTTAATATTCCTAATAAAAGTCTAACCCACATTGTACTGTATGTCAAGATTGTGTAATAAATTCCGACCGTCTCCTCAATGTAACAGCATTTTTACCAAAAACCAGAGACCTGCCTGCCATCAATGTCCCGGCTCATTCCTATACCCATTCCAGCACAGGAATTGCGCTTTCCTCCAGGATGGCAGTGATTTCCTGCCGGACCATGGCGTCAGTTTTATCTTTCGTTCTTTCCCTGGTTCGTACAACAAAACGGTATTGTACATAGTCCTGACTGCCAATGATGACTCCCCGGTTTTCCACATCCATGACATATTCCGGGTAAGTGTTCATGATATATTCCAGCGCATTGTCCATAACATCTGTGACCAGACCAGCAGGAATCTCCGGACTGATACGGATATTATAAAAGAATCTGTGGGATCCCTTGGACCTGCTTGTAATATCAACGAGATTCTTGTTATTAATAATTCTGATATTGTTATGATAATCCCTGAACTTAGTGGTCCGAATGCCAATCTCCACAATCTTCGCCCTGTATTCCTTCTGGAATCTCATTTCCATGAGAGCGATATCATCATTCACTTTCAGATCTCCTTCAAAGATGATGAAAAGACCGGCAAAAATATCCTGGAGCAGACTGTTGGCGCCAAGACCAATCACTGTAGTCAGAATACCAAAGGAAGCCGCCAGAGTCGTTGGATTCACACCAAAGCTGGCGATACTCAGAAAGATAATAACAACAACACCTACATACCTCATCAGGCTGGCCAAAAGCCGGCAGATGGTAGATCCTTTTTCTGAGAAAAGCTTCTCTAAGGACCGCAGAATCCATATAATCAAGCTGATGACGATGGCTCCCTGACACACTATGACAAGACAGGAGGTAAAAGAGAAAATGTTTAAGCCCCTGGTCCAGTTTCCATAGAAAACATAGTGGATCAGATTCTCCCTGTCCAGAAAAGCATCGGAAAAGAGGTTCATCACGGATACCAGCAGAGCCACTGCCAGAAACAGTCTCTTTATGAGCCTGAAAACAATATCCTCAGCCGACTCTGTTCTCTTTTTTCCGGGATAGACATACTCTCTGATTTTTACGTCTTTTTCCACTGCCATGCGCAGGAAAAGAATCAAAAATACCAGAAAACTCGCCAGGACGGCAGCAACACACATGGGAATCCTGTCACTCATGATATTGGTCATGGGCACCGTGATCACAACATAGTTATTATCCGTCTCTTTCACGGCCGCAAAATACCTTCTCCCGTTCAGTTGGATCGTACCATTGTAACCATTCACCAGATTCTCTTTTTTCACCCCATATTTACTGGCTTTTTTACCGATCAGCGATGTCTTGGGGAAATAGGTGAAGGTTTTGTCCTTTTTGGAAACTGACCAGGCTCTGCCGCCGTCGCCCGTCTCAATTCTGGACAGAACATTCTTCAGAATCGCACTATCCTCTATTGCCTCCACATAGCTCGTCCTGTAAAGGCACATGATAATATAGTCATTTTTTGCCTCGACGTATGTCCCTTTATATCCTAAGTACTGCAGATTGACCTTATGACCCCGGGAGTCGGTCACCGTGAAAGGCTCACCGAGATAAATACCATTCAGTTCCAGAGATCTTCTCACATCCTGCATCACTTTTGTCCCTTTATTGGCCTCTATATCCTGAATGATGTAATTATTTGAGGCAGCAATAAGCTTCTGCATAGTATCATCATATACAGCTACAGAAGCAATATTGGAAGATGTCTGAATTTCCCTCAAAAGGACGTCATCCACCTTATCATCTTCAAGGATACTGCCGCAGACAGATAAAAATGAAGTGACAATAATATTTTCTCCGGCTTCTTTCAAAGCCATTGTATACTCTTTTTTCTTATTGATGGCACTGACTGAATCAGAGGCAATGGTCATGGTGTTCTGCGATCTTCTTGAGAGCACGATCAAAGACTGAAAATAAATCGTGGTCAATCCAATAAAAATCATTCCCATCACAGCGAAAAGCATCATTTTATGACCTAAATCCGCATTATAATAATATCTGCTGTGAAGGATCTGCTTCCAGCCGCTTCTGCCCTTTTTCCGAAAATAATCCTCTTCCAGCAGAACAGCATAAACCAGCATGATGGAACTGATGACAAAAAAGGTGATGATAACACCCAGATTGCCGATGAGCACCGTATCCATGATTTCCCGCAGCGGAATTGTAAGACAGACAACAGCATCCTCGTCCTCAAACGGGAGTCCGTGGACAAGATAATAACTGCCGCCCATCTCAGTTAAAACACCAAGTCCCATTCTCAGAATCTCAAGGTCTTTCTCCTCAATCCTGGATTCCTTCATAGTCATGGCATCAGGTTTATAAAGAAATTCTCCTGAATGAATGTCCACCGCAAAAGCGAATCCGTCATATCCCACTGACTCATTTTTCAGCAGCGATGAAAAAGAAATCGTCTCCTCCTGTATCCGATCAATAATCTCTGGATTATATTCAAAGACAATGATATCATCACGGCGATGGCTGATATCATTACGCAAAGAGGAATAAAGGCGGTATTCAACGCCATCTTTTCCCTCTCTGATCACCGCCTGATTGTAATAGCCTTCTCTGTTCTCCTCGGAAGCCGGATCCCATTGATAAAGATACCTGAGGTCTCCCTGATGAAAATCTACTTTCTCGGGATTAGAGGTCTTTTTTACATTTCCTTCCCGGTCCAGAACATAATAATTAGTAAATTCATAATAGTTCATATCATCATCTAACTTATAGAGAGCCTCTCCATCGATCGCGGAAAGCAGAGAATACAGTCCTACCTGAGCATTATACAATTCATCGATTCCCTCGAAGGCAGTGTCTCTCTCCTGTTTGGCAGCCTCTATGTTAGCATCGATATGCTTCTCACTTCTATTGATGTCCGTGATAAAGGAGACAAGAGAAAGAACGCTCTGCAGCAAGATAATAAACAGAATAAAGAGCGCTGTGAAAATAAATTCCACAAAGAAGGCTTTCCTGAGTCCGCCCTTCTTCCTGATCTGTTTTTCCTGCTTATCCTGCTTTTCCTTTTTCTCTTTTTCTGTCTGCTCCCCCTGCTGCAGGGGATGGGGTTCCCCATCTTTGTCCGACTTAGGCCGGCCCTTTTCCTCTCTCTTTTCTTCGGACCGGTTTTTTTCCTCTCTCTTTTCTTCGGACCGGTTTTTTTCCTCTCTTTTTTCTTCGGACCGGTTTTTTTCTTCTCTCTTTTCTTCAGGCCTGTCTGCCTGGTTTTTCATATCATTTTCCTTCATGCCGGCCCCCTTTCTTTAAAAACCATGGCCGCCGCCTCCGCCGCCGCCTCCGCCTCCGCCTCCGCCGCTGCCTCCGCCGCGGCTTCCGCCGGATCTTTCTATTCTCTTTTTGTTCTTTTTTACCAGTTTAGACATAGGTTCATTGACCTGCGCGGAAAAATGAATAGCCTCCAATATCTCTTCTCTTCCAGCCTTACTCCTGAAAGCCGCAATCCGCACAAAAATATAATTCAGAAGGACACCCAGAATCAATGCCAGCAAAGCATTGCACAAATATTTTGCAGGGCGGGCAATAGACTGTCCTGCCAGCAGCTTTGTCATCTGGTCAAAGGCTTTGGCACTGCAGCGATAATAATCCCCATCACCCGCATACTTATATACATTATCTGTGATGGTTTCCGAATAAGCATTTGTAATGGTATCATGAATACTTCCGTCACTGTAGATCCAGATATTCCGATGATCCATATCGATCAGAAAAATCACTGCACTGGATGAACCATACAGCTGTGTGAAGGTCTTCTCAATATAAGACTCTGTCGAGCCGGACACCTGATCGCGGCTGATAAAGGCTGCATTACCGTAGCGGGTAATCGGAAGCATGTGGGTCAGGAGAGCCTGCTCCTGGCCCTCTGTCAGAAGGTCCGCATTGTCATATATCACTGCCTGATTCGGTTT
>JBGUIF010000124.1:0-6130 GCA_045112755.1 Anaerobutyricum sp. | reverse complement strand
CCGGCTTCATTACTCTCAGCCTGAACTTTGACAAACATAATTCCTGCCAGGAATAACACTGCCGTCATCATTGTAAACATCCATTTTCTTTTCATGTAACGTCTCCTCCTTTTTTGAGCTTGATTAAACAATCATCACAATTATTATAGCATATATCTACTCATCTGGTATTAAAATTTGTAATTGTTCTGGCATATATTATTATGAACCGGATTCTCTTTAACCCTGCCTGCAAAAGAAAAATACCATAGTTTTGTATATTTCAATTATGCAAAACAAAGCTACTGTAAATCTGACTATAAATTTAATTTATTTTTTGGCTATTTTAATATAGCCACTTCTCCTATATTATTGTATGAAAGAAATTTCTTATACAAAATTATTATAGATTTTCTTTTAAGGATTTTCTATCAGGATTCTCTATAGATAAAAGAAAGGGCATGATTATTATGAAAAGAATATTAACCATACAGGATATCTCATGTCTGGGAAAATGCTCCCTCACGGTAGCTCTCCCACTGATCTCCTCCATGGGCATTGAGACTGTAATCCTTCCGACAGCCATTCTGTCGACCCATACCATGTTCAAAGAATTCACCTGTAAGGATCTCTCTGATCAGATTCTTCCCATAGTATCCCACTGGAAAAAAAATGACGTGAAGTTTGATGCTATTTACACCGGGTATCTGGGAACAGAAGAAGAGATCGAGGTGGTAAAAGGAATTTTCAAAGAATTCAAAAGCGATGACACCCTCATCTTTGTGGATCCAGTTATGGGTGACAACGGAAAGCTTTATCCAGCTTTTGATGAGAATTATGCCAAAAAAAATGCCGCCCTCTGTGCTGCGGCAGATGTGATTGTACCCAATATTACCGAAGCCTGTCTCATGACCGGCATGGAGTACAAAACTGAATATGACGAGAATTATATTAAAGACCTGTTGAGAAAACTGAATGAACTTGGTACAAAGACAGCCGTTCTCACCGGTGTCAGCCTGGCGCCAGGCAAGACCGGTGTTATGGGATATGATTCTGTTAAAGAGGAGTATTTCTCCTATCAGAACGAGCGGGTGGATGCCTCCTACCATGGTACCGGCGACATCTTTGCCAGTGTAACCATCGGCGCCATCGAAAATGGCCTCAACTGGCATGATGCCTTCAAACTGGCTGCAGACTACACAGCAAAGACCATTCGTGTCACCCTGGATAATCCAAAGAAACCCTGGTATGGTGTGGATTTTGAGAAGACCATTCCTGATCTACTTAACCAGCTTGGCACATTGAAAAAATAAACCAACGTATTTGCCAATTTCTCATTCTTCCCGTCCCTGCCTGCGCTGATCCAGAAAGTGTTTTTTGACCAGCAGGAATTCTTCCAGATCCATCAGGATATGGTAGAGCATTGCCCTGCTTTCAAATTCCTCTCTGGATGCAGGCAGGGCCTCTCTTTTCATCCGGTCAAAAATCTCAACAAGATAGTCAATCTGCTTTTGAGGATCATTTTTTTCCGCCGCGCTGCCGCTGATATGGTAGATAAATTCAGTGATAATCCTTGCCTGTCTGGGCTGATAGCGGATTTTATCCATCTCTGCATGAAGACTCTCCAGAATAAAACATTGCTCTTTTCGCATCTCAAAGTACTGATAATAATAGTCTGCATCCTTGCCCAGGGAATTCCCCTCATAGTCTGTCGCCCTGTGAATAATCTCATCCAGCTGCAGATGAAGGGCTGTCAGTTTGTCCCAGACACTGTCATTGGTCTCCCTGGAAGACAGATATTCCGCAATATCTTCCATAGCTTCTGTCATAGCCTGCTTCACAGATTCCACATCTTTGTTGAGTCTGTATCTTGCCCATTCATCGTTGTGGATAAAATTAAAGATGAGAGCAAAAACAATTCCGATCATTACAATAAAAAACTCATTGATAATGACTGCCTCAGAGAAATCATTGACACTGAAAAAATGACAGCCGGCCACCAGATTTGCAGACAGAGCCGCCTTCCATCCCATCATCTCACTGACCAGAACCGTGATCATGAAGTAAATACCTAAAGCCAGCCACTGGTTTCCCAGATAGGTAAAGGCGCACCAGGCTGTGATTGCCGTGACTAAAAAACTGACAATCCTTGAAATAGACACTTTAATCGTATCTTTTCTGGTGGTCAGCATGGAAAAAATGCATATAATGCCCGCCTGGGTCTCAAACTGCAGTCCCAGGAGATGAGCGGCATATACGGCTAGGCTGCTGGCCAATGCCAGCCTTGCGGAATACCAGAAACTCTGGAAAAACTTTGTGTCTGTTTTAAACATACTTCCTCCATAACCGGCTGCCGGCCTTATCCAGATATTTATTTGGCAGCCGCCACAATCAACTCAACACATTTATCAATTCCAAGGCTTCCCCGGTTGAGAGCCAGATCATAGTACTGCGCTTTGCCCCACTCCCTGCCGGTGAAGTATTTATAGTGGATTCCTCGTCTGACGTCAATGTTGTTAATCTTATTCCTGGTCTTCAGATCAGAATAACCGTAAATCTCCTTAATCCTCTCTCTCTTTGTGCGATCATCCGCATAGAGAAAAACTTTGAGAACATCATCTCTTTCTCTGAGAATATAGTCAGCACAGCTTCCCACAATCACACAGGGACCTGTTCTGGCAAATCCTTTGATAATCTTTTCCCTGGTTTTCCACAGCTGCAGAACCGGTGAATCCTCCATAGAATCAAGGTCGACAAATCCATAGGCAAAACGATCATCTGCCGTGGGTGCATACTCTCCGTAAGCCTTGACGAATTTTTCATGAAGTCCTGATTCTTCCACTGTTTTCCGAATCACATCTTTATCGTAAATCTCTATCCCAAGCTGTTCCGCAACCATCTTTCCAATGGTGTGACCACCGCTGCCGAACTCTCTGCTGATTGTAATAATGTTCTTACCCATGATTCTACTCCTTTTCGCACATCATAAATATCTATTATTATACCATGGTATCTTATTCTTTCAAGAATCCTTGAGAGATCCGTCTGCACCAGGCAGGCTGAAAGTCAATAAACCCTCTCGGCCGCCGGTATCCTTCGTGGAAATCATACTACCGCCGCATTTTTTGATCATTTTCTGACAAGCCAGATTGTCTGGTCTTGTCCGGATCAAAAGAGCCTCTCCGGGTCTCGTTCTTCTATAATAATCTGTCAATGCCCTGACAGTCTCTGTCCCCAGCCCGAGATTCTGCAAGTCCGGATCCACATTGATGCCAATCTCCGGATACTCTCCTGTCCAATGATCAAAACTGCAGGTACCGGCAATCCGCCCGCTTTTCCGTTCATAGATAATCATAGTGACGGAATCCTGATCTGTCAGTACATCCTGCCAAAGTTCCCGGGACAGTTCTTCATCCTGGTAGGCGGCTTTGTAGGAGGAAACAAGGCTGGCACCGTAAAGATAATCATTTTTGTCAGCTTCTGTAATCTGTCTGATCCGAAGGCGAGGACTTTCCAGCAGTACACCTTTTCCTGATTCATGATTTTTCGACCCGGGACCAGATTCTTTGGTTAAAATTTGCTGCTCATTTTCCAGGCCGCTTTTTCCAGAAAAATCCTGCTGCTCCTGAGCATCCCAGGCCCCCAGTTCTGTATACTTCATCCTCCCTTTGATCCGGTCTGACCGCATCAGGGAAAAAGACCTGACTTCCATCTTTGCCTGGGGCATCCGCACCTTGATTCTATTTGGAGCATATACCCGGCGGGCCAAAGTAATATGGGCTTTGAAAGATTTCCTGTCAAAAGGGATCCCGCTTTCGGACAGTCTTTTGCGCACCTCTGCCGCCAACCCTCTGAGGCCGGCGGACTCTTTCAGGCCAATCCAGAAAAGATTTCCAAAGTGCCCGAATCCTTCTGTCTCAATAGTGAATGGCTTAAAGATAACCTGATCCAGGGCTTCTTCGATGACAGTGATGTCATCTGTCTCTCCGATGAAGGCCAGGGTAAGATGCAGGTTTTCCGGGGCCACATAACTTCCCCTGGCCCGGCTTCTTTTCATATCTTCCATCACCCTCATTGCCGCATTTTTGACATCGTCTGACAATGGTATAGATATAAATACTCTCATCACATTCCTGCCTTATACAAATACATATTTTCTCAATCTTTCCAGAGCTTCAAGAACAAAACGGTGGGGCAGAGCAAAATTCATCCGAATCGCCCAGGGATCGTGAAAAGGCGCTCCCTGCTGCCAGGCCACACCCACATCCCATCCGGCCTTGATCAAGGCATCGATGCTGATTCCCTTTTCTGTACAGTATTCCCGGCAATTCAGGAACATCATGTAGGTGCCCTCCGGCTTTGCCACGGATACACCGGAAAAATGCTTCCTGATATAATCGTAGGCATCGTTGATGTTTTGACTGAGAACCTCACACAATTGGTCTGTCCATGCCTTCCCTTCCTCCTGGTATGCGCCGATCAGAGCATGCATGGAAAGAACGTTCATATCATTATAATGGCTGGTGCGGGCAGTACTACGAATCCGGTCTCTCAGGTACTTATTATAGATTACATGGTAGCTGCCAATCAGTCCTGCCAGGTTAAAAGTTTTACTGGGCGCATAGACAGCAATGGTTCGCTTTCTTGCATCCTTACTGACACTCTGCGTAGGAATGTGCCTGTGGCCGTTCAGAAGAATATCAGACCAGATTTCGTCAGAGACAACGACACACTGGTTTTCCCGGAAGATTTCCATTGCCTTCAGGATCTCCTCTTCCGTCCACACTCTTCCACAGGGATTGTGGGGACTGCAGAATATGGCCAGATGAATCTTTTCTTTTTTGAGTCTCTGGTCCATATCCTCATAATCCATCCTCCATATTCCCTGCTCATCCCGATAGAGGGGACTTAATTCTGCCCTCCTGCCGGTATCCTCCAGACAGTGGGTGAAGCCTATGTATGTGGGACTGTGAAGTAAAATCTTTTCTCCAGGTGCGGTAAAGGCCTGGATGGCGGAGCACACGCACCCCAGCACACCGTTTTCATAACCTATATGTTCAGCCTTCATACCCGTCACCATATTACGGTCTCTATGCCAGTCTATAATACTCTCATAGTATGCAGCGGAGGGAGCAAAGTAACCAAAAGCAGGATGATCTGCTCTGTCCTTAATGGCCTGAACAATGGAAGGCGCTGTGGCAAAATTCATATCTGCAACCCACATGGGTATAGAAGAAAAACCCTTTTTAGGGGCTTCAGGAGCTTTGGCCCAGGGCACATCGGCTCCAATGGCATCCACTGCGATGGCATCTCTTCCCCGCCTGTCCAATTTAGTTTCAAAATCGTACTTCATGCTCTGTTAACATCCTCCTAATCAAAAATAGCCGCTTCAGGGCATCATAAAATTGCTGTAATACAAAAAACTGTCGGTGGTCTCAGCCCGGTATTTGCGGCTGATGGGGATCTCCTCTCCATTTTCCAGAAGATACGTCTGCCCGGTCTTCTTTTTTACTTTTGCCAGATTGACAATAAAACTATTATGGCATCTGCTGAACTCCCAGGCGGGAAGCAGGTGCATCAGATCGGAGAGTTTATCCCTAATCTGCAGCTGGGTCTCTTCCAGGTGGACTACCGTAATCCGAATTCTTCTCTCCAGATAGAGGATCTGATCCAGTCTGATCCGGATCTTCTCATTATTCACAGTATGGAAAAATATGGTAGATCGGGCCGTCTTAAATCTTTCCACTGCCTTTTTTAATACTTCCGGCAATCTGCTTTTCAACTGGTCTTTCAAAACATAGTAGACATGTTTGGTGTCATAGACATCTAAACTGTATGATAGATAATTGGTGAGATAAATCACCTGACAATCAGGCCAGACTTGATTGACTCTGGCAACGATCTCTATCCCATTTTCCTCTTTCATTTCTATATCCATCAATAGGATATCTGCGCCCTTCCCTCCATCATGGGACTGACTGTACTCAAACATACTTCTGCCACTCTCAAAAGCTGTTACCTTGACCGGTATTTTTTCTTCCCGGCAATAATGATCCAGTATATCTACTGTTGTCTTTCTTTCGAATGAATCATCATCACAGACATAAATGTTCATATTTTTCTCCTGTGGACAATATTATCTGCATGGATT
>JBGUIF010000123.1:0-5301 GCA_045112755.1 Anaerobutyricum sp. | reverse complement strand
AGTCCGTCCCAGAACGCACAGACACCACCAAACGACAAACACCTAGGACATTGGGGATCCTTGCCTTATCCTCAAGTTTCTGATCCGTTTTAATACGACAGCCCTGTTTTGGAGAAATCACGTATTCTCCGGCAGCTGTATTCCTCTTTGTACTCCAATGCTTAACAACAGCAGTATCAGGTCATCTACAGGTCCTGGCATTGCGTCAATTGGTGAAACAACATACACAACCATAAAAATGACCAGCAGAATTTTCATAATCTTATTCATGGCGTCCTCTCTATTCCGGCTTCAAACAGCCTTATGACGATGCCTTTGCTGCGAGGGCTGCAACCCCGATTAGTATCAGAGCCGGCAGGGCAAGAACCAACAGTCCGCTGAATACCATACCAATCAGGATGATCGGGAAGAACACCAGACTGACCAGAATCTTTGTCATTCCCCAGGCGCCCCGAAGAGCAAGCCCTGCTACATTTCCAAAAACAACAAACATACAGATGATAAACAGTAAAGTCAACATTCCTATCCCTTCTTTCATAAATATGAGAGGCAGTTCACCGAAACTTAAAATGCTCTCCCAAAGCGATGATTACTGCCGACACCCCTTATTGGCCTTTCCTGTTTGGTTTTGCTATAGTATAATAAAAAGCCTAAGAAAGATATATATTTGATATCATGAATTAAGCACCGTTATTTCGCGATGTCAGAGAAATAAGCCGGAGGGAAGTGCCATGGGAAGACAATCCACAAGAGAAAATAAAAACATTTACCAGCTGGCGAGGGAAGATAAAGGACTGACCAGAGAGAAAGCCGCAGACCTCATGCCGGGGATATCTTCTGCCAGAATCGAAAAAATAGAGTATGAAACACAGGAGCCGACGCCTTACGACATTGTCCAGATGGCGGACTGCTACGGAAGGCCGGACCTGTGCAACTATTATTGTTCTCACAAATGTGCCATTGGCGACCGCTATGTGCCGGAAGTGGAGATTACTGATCTGTCCTCCATTATTCTGGAGACTATTGCCGGGCTCAATGACGTGAGTTCTCTGACCAACCGGCTGATACAGATCGGCCGGGATGGGAAAATCACCGATGATGAGATTAAAGATTTTGCCCTGATCAGCTCAAAGCTGGATGCCATATCTCTGGCTGTTGATTCTTTGAATCTCTGGGTGGACAAGACTGCCGGCGAACAGAAAATCAACCTGGATCTGCTGAGAGAAGAAAAAGAAAAGTTAAAAAATTCATTTTAAAATGTTCTTTAGGATATTTAAAGGAGGGAAAATAATGAGCACCTGCCATTCGATTTTCAGAAAGAGACGGTCTGTTCGAAGCTTTACAGACAAACCCCTTGATGAGAAGGATCTTCAGATCATTCTTGAAGCGGGAACCTATGCCCCCAGCGGTGGAAACAGCCAGACTACGCATCGAATCGTGATCACCAACAGAGCCGTACTGACAAAGCTGGAAGCCCTTGTCCGGCAAGAATTCGCAAAGATGGAAGTGACAGAAAACACTTACAAGAGTGTGAAAAACAGCATTCTCCGGTCGAAGAAGGGAGATTATGTCTACGATTATCATGCCCCGGTTCTGATTGTTGTCGCAAACAAAAAGGGCTATGGCAATGCCATGGCAGATTCTGCCACGATGATCGAAAATATGCTGCTGCAGGCAGCAGAACTGGGCATCGGTTCCTGCTATATCAATCAGCTGCACTGGCTGGATGAGAATCCACGAATCCGGGAGCAGCTGCAGACCCTGGGCCTGAAGGAGGATGAAACTGTGACTGGCGGAGTCGCGCTGGGCTTCCCTGCCTTGGCTCCGGCAGCAGAATTAAAACGGACAGGAAATCCCATCACCTTTGTCCGCTGACTCAGGTCAGCGGATGATGCGGCAGGGCATCGAAGTTACTTCAAAGATGTCTTCTGAAAATGCTTTGGCTCTCAGTATAAAGGGAAACCGGTCATATTCTATACAGAGGATAAAGTCCTTCACGGGAAATACTTTCTTCCATTTCGGGTCAAAAAATTTCTGTACAGAGGGTTCCTCCACCAGCTTTCGGATTTCCTGTCCCATATCGAGTTCCTCTCCGGTAAGGAGGCTTCGGATATAACGTCCGCACAGTTCATCCTCCGGAGCGGGACTGGTTCCGGAATTTCCCATACAGATGAGAGAGACATTTTCCGGGTTCTTTTTTTTCAGATAGGCCGCTATAGCGGATGCGTTCACCAGGCTTCCTGTAAGCATTTCCTCCACGCCTGCGGCACAGGCGTGGACCAGCCCCTGAGTACCCGCGCTGGTGGTATGAACCACAATCTTTCCCTTTAAATCCGCATATTCTGTCTGAGAGGGAGAATTGCCGAAATCAAATCCGGGAAGAATGACGCCGCCCCGTTCTCCAACCATGACATAATCAGGATGATCCTGTTTCAACTTCCACGCCGTATCCTGGGCTCCAACAGCATAGATCTTCTCTACGCCCCGGGAAAAGAGGTAGCACTCCAGAGAAAAAGCCCGGAAAACGTCAATAACTACGGCTGTTCCTTTTGCGTGATCTGCACCTTCGAGCAGATGAAGAATCTCTATATTCATAGTCAGCTCCTTTTCATAATCTTTTTCTGATGCAGCAGGATACATATGTTCCCTGTATTATCATAATATAATCCGTATATTTTTTCCACTTTCTGTATCCAAAGTCTTGATTTTTGGACACATCTCATGCTATTTTTATTATGAAAGGATTCTCAGGGGGTCTTACAGACCTTTCCACTGAAACCATTATTTTTTTACCCGCGGAATCGAACATACATTCGTTTCTGCGCCAACCTGGGCAATGCCCATATATTTTTACCCTTAAAATCGAACATATATTCGAAGCAGATTGGAGGTCTTACCATGAAAGGATATTTAACAGCCACAGGTTATATGGGTTATGTTGATGGACGGTATGTCCTTTTTGCCAACGAAACTGACTATATGGAATACATAGATTCATCGGAGAAAACTGTTTAAAGGAGGTATTTTACTATGAAGATCTGTACCTGTCATCAGTGCCGTTATATCTTTGCCAGTTCGGTCATTCCGGCCCGGTGCCCGGACTGCGGAGGCGGAAGTGTGAGTCCTGCGTCCGGTAAGGAGTTGGAACAATACCGAAGATTTCAGAAAATCATCCGGGAGGAGATCCGCCTTGGAGTGATCCCAGGATGAAGGAAACCAAAGACAAAAC
Organism: Anaerobutyricum sp.; assembly: GCA_045112755.1. Classification (GTDB taxonomy): domain Bacteria; phylum Bacillota; class Clostridia; order Lachnospirales; family Lachnospiraceae; genus Anaerobutyricum. Next base: position 2,072 of record JBGUIF010000123.1, on the reverse strand, counting down.
GGAATCTGTTCCCAACGCATTTATATCAATAGATATGAAAAGCTTTTACGCTTCTGTGGAATGCGTCCAGAGAGGTGTCGACCCGCTGAAGGCCAACCTTCTGGTCGCCGACCCGGGCCGGTCAGACCAGACCATCTGCCTGGCAGTCTCCCCGGCTTTGAAGGCGATTGGTGTTCCCGGAAGGCCAAGACTCTTTGAGGCGAAGCAGGCCATACGAAAATATGAGCGGGAGCATCATACCAGGATCTATTATTATACTGCTGTCCCCCGGATGGCCCTCTATGAGCAGGTTTCCGCCCGGATCTATTCTATCCTCCTGCGCTATGCAGCACCGGAAGACATTCACGTATACAGTATCGATGAGAGCTTTGTCTTCGCGAGTCCATACCTGCATCTGTATGCAGAGGAAGCGCGCCGTCAGGATGTCCATCCGGCTCATATCATGGCCATGACTATGATCAGAGATGTATTGAACTCCACCGGGATCACGGCGACAGTGGGAATCGGTACCAATCTTTATCTGGCTAAGGTTGCCATGGATATTGTGGCCAAGAAGTCCCCTGCTGATAAAGATGGTGTCCGGATTGCAGAACTGAATGAGGACTCCTATAAATATCTTTTGTGGGACCACCGGCCCCTGACAGACTTCTGGCACATCGGTCCCGGCAAGGCAAGAAGACTGCAGAAGGCATATATGTTCACCATGGGAGAGGTGGCAGAGCGAAGCCTCTATGACGAGGAGTGGTTCTACAGGACCTTCGGCATCGACGGAGAGATCCTGATTGACCATGCCTGGGGCATAGAGCCGGTGACCATGTACGACATCAAACACTACCATACCAACTCCCATTCCCTGTCCAACGGGCAGGTGCTGCCGCGGCCTTATCCGTATGATGAAGCCAGGGTTGTCTTTATGGAGATGATCGATGTACTCTGCCTGGACATGATGACAAAAAACATCCTGGCCGCCGGTTTTTCCTGGTGGGTATCCTTCGACTGGAAGTCCCTGGAAGTCTGCCCGGAATACGAGGGCCCGGTAGTCCTTGATTTCTACGGAAGGCTGCATCCGAAACACATCGGCGGAACAGCCAGACTGCGGCAAAAAACGAATTCTTTCAAGCTGATCTCTCAGGCTCTGCTTGCCCAGTTCGACCGCAAGTCTGACCACCGGCTCCTGTTCCGAAAGCTTGGCGTCTGTGCCATGGACATCCAGGAAGATCAGGGTCTGTACCAGCTGGATCTTTTCACGGATTATCGCGCTTTAGACCGGGAAAACAAAATCCGGAGGGCCATGCTTGCCATCCGGAAAAAATACGGAAGAAATTCCGTTGTAAAAGGAATGAACCTTCTCAAGGGGGCAACCCAGATCGAGCGGAATCAGCAGATCGGAGGTCATCGTGCCTAGCTGCATTTGGCCGTCCCGACCCTGTTCATATGAAGTTCCTCCGAACCGATCCGGTATTTCCTCCGCAGAGCACATCAAAAAGGAGGGCTGGCCATGACTGCTGCTTTAAACCTTAATTTTTCTTCCTTCCCCGCCATTGGACACATGGCCATGCCGGCTGATTTCCCTTACCGTAAGGTCATGCAGATGGGCCGGCCAAGGCATGGGAAATACTCGGATTTCGGTCTCCGTCATCCCTCCATGCCCTGCTCCAGGAGAGCAAAGATTTTCGCTCCCTTTGACGCCCTGAAATGGTTTGATGAACGGATTGCGGCCAAGGAAGTGCTCTATGAACAGAAACGTCGGCTGAGCCAATCCGAGAAGAGGGAGCTGAACCGGAAGCTTTCTCTTCTCTGCCGGCTGGCAGGAGGAAAAAAATCACAAAAAAAGAACCCGCTCCTGGTAACGGTCACCTATTTCTCTCCGTGCAAAGATGTGGAGAATGACGCCTATGGATCCGGGGGTACTTACCAGGAACTCACCGGAAGGGTCACCCATGTGGATCCGGTGCTCGACAAAACCATAACCATCGACGGACAGGTCATAGCTCTGGAGGATATCATAAAGATCTCTGAACCCGTATAAGTCTCCGGGCAATTGTGGTACAATCAGAGAAAGGAAACCCGCC
>JBGUIF010000122.1:0-3012 GCA_045112755.1 Anaerobutyricum sp. | reverse complement strand
TGAACATAAGGGATTAATAATGAACTTTGGATTTTCATATGTGGGACTTATTTTCTTAATCATGCTGATGCTGCCCAACATAGCATGGACAAAGAATCAGCCGAAGGATTATGAAAAATACGTAGTTAACGAGAATAAGGTACTGCTGGCTCTCGAAAGAATCGGAGAAGTGTTGGTTTCATGCGCAGCCCTGATTTTCTCTGATTTCAATTTCAGGCCGTGGTCGAGCAGGTCATGGTGGCTGGTGCTGTCTTTTGCCCTGATGGTATTATATGAGATTTACTGGATCAGGTATTTCGGAAGCAAGAAAACCATGGAGGACTTTTACAGCAGTATTCTGGGCATACCGGTTGCGGGAGCAACGCTGCCAGTTCTGGCCTTCCTTTCATTAGCTGTCTATGGGAAGAATATCATTCTCGGAGTCGCTGTTTTGATACTGGGGATCGGACATATCGGCATTCATTTGATACATAAGAAAGAGATTGGGAGGTAAGGGCATGATGGAGAGCCTTCTATGATCATCAAACAGTTAGAAACAAAATACGGGATAAAGGGGAAAACCGCTGTTCACCGTCAGGCGTGGAAGGAAGCTTATGTGGGTCTGGCAAATCGGTATATGTCGAACTGATCTCTGCTGAAAAAGAGATCGACATCTTCAAGTTTTTCGAACTGTTGTGGATTCGGTCGGGACGCAATTCGCCATGACGACAGGTTCGCAAACGCAGGGTGTTTGCTCACTGTCGCGGCATTCGCCGTATATGTCCGAAAAATCCTTTATCCGCTTGCGAGCGAGCTCGCAGCGTCTGCAGTATTTTTCGTCCACGCATGGCTCATTGCTTACGCGCAAACTTCCAGTTGTCAAAAAGCTGCAATCCTTCACCTCCTGGCGATAGCACGGCTCATTTACAATTGTGTTGAGTAGATTATTCGCATACGTTATACTTTTAATAAAGAGAGGGAGGTGCATCTTAGTGAATAAAGAGTCTTTCGCATTTGTTATTTATATGATTCATGCATGCGCAAACAGCTGGCGTAAAGTACCATCTGATGTTTATAAACTATTGCAGAATAGTGGATGTATCGATAATTATCTTGTCCCTCATTATGATGTTCTCCATACTCAGGGAACAGAATATATTGTTGAAGATATTAAAGAATATCTTGGGATCAGAGGTGTGAATATATGATTGTTTATCATGGTTCGATTATTACAGTTGATAAGCCGGATGTTAATCACTCATATCGCCCGCTGGATTTTGGTAAAGGGTTTTATGTGACATCAGTCCGTGAACAGGCTGAACGATGGGCCAAAAGAAAGGCGGCCCTGCTCGGAAGCGACAAGGCAATTATTAATGTCTACGAGATGAAGGAAAAAACAGAGGGATTAAAAGTCAAATCATTTGCCCCGGATTTGATGGATTGGATTGATTTTGTCTGTGAATGCCGCGACGGTAAGACCGAATATCAGAAATATGATCTGATTTACGGCAAGGTAGCCAATGACCGGGTCTTTCGGGTTGTGGATATGTATCATACCGGAATTTGGGATAAAGAAAGGGCCTTGAAAGAGATCAAAGTATATCCCACATACGATCAGATCGCTTTTATTACGCAGGAAGCTATTGAAAAGCTTTTGGTATTTAAGTTTTTTCAGGAGGTGTAAACAATGACAGGGGATGTATTGGAAAGAATATATCAGGAGAGTCTTGAAGAACGTATCATCTCCTACCTTGCAGAAACAGAAAAGATATCTCTGGAAAAGGCAATGAGCATTTATTACAACAGTAAACTTGCGGGTAAAATCCACGAAGGGGAGTATGGTATCCAATACCTGGATTATAAAGTTCTGGTTCAGATTTTGTGCGAAACAGAGGCAGACCTTGTACAAAAAACGAAAGAGCTTCAGAGCAAATGATACCCTTCCTTGCTATCAATACGAAAGCTCCTTACTTTAACCTTCACCTGAGCGGCCTTGGAATGATGTATGGCAGCGGATGACAACAGAATAATACCATTACATAGAACGGTCTTGAGGCGAAAATCTTCGAGGCCGTTATATTGTCGGAAATGATGCGGCAGTCCGGAACCCCGGGATATGAATTGTCGACATGGCATAGCACCCTGCAGGCTGCTCCGCATCTCTAATAAGTCAATAATGATTCCAAAAACAGTAAGGAAAGCATGCTGTACTAATGACATATGATGACGACAACTTCCAGTATGTCGATATGGTTGAAAGCGCCAGATAAGGGTACTGCTTCGGAATGACCATCGGCAGCACCCTTTCTTTCTGTCAGTTGATAAGTCAGACCCTGCTTCATCTATGGAGCCATAAGGATATCTGCAGATTTAACAGTGTTATCCTTTCAATCATCCATCCTCCGGCCAGGGGAAGCATACAGAAGGCCACACCATAGCCTACGGTCCTCCACATCTCCGATAACGGGTCCAACCCAAATCCATAGCTCAGGAAGCCTGTTGCGATCAGAACAACTCCAAAGATATCAAAGAGAGGGCTGAAAAAACCTACAGCTATCGTACAGATCCATTCCAGCAGAGTCAGCCCGATAATGACAGGGATGAGCAAGATCTTCAAGATAAACCTTACCAGCCAGATGATGATCCGTGCAATTCCAGTGACAATTCCCACAAAAGTAAACATGATTCCACCGCTCCTTTCTTTCAGCCTCCTGAAAGATCAATTCAGCACACATTCAGCTCTGTTTCCCGGTGTCCCAGAACAAATTCAGGCATGTTGTGATTGACTTCAGCCTGGTAATACCCATCGATGGTTGTCGGGGCATTGAACAAGGCTGCCAGCAGGTATTTCCTGATGTTCTTGACTTTAGTCGTGTTTGTCTCGAGGCATCCCACGACGTAACGGATGTGCCCATAATCCAGCTTCAGCAGCCTGCTCTTTACAATCTCTGCAGGGAAGTAGCTGCTGGCTATAAGGATCTCCTCTGACCTGCACAGGAGCGTCTCCAGGATCAGGTCAACGATCCCACAGAG
>JBGUIF010000121.1:0-22759 GCA_045112755.1 Anaerobutyricum sp. | reverse complement strand
ATCCTTAACCATTGTACATTCTCTGTTAAAATTTAGTCAATGCGAAATATGGTTATAGGGATTCAACAAGAATTAGAGGATTCTATTCAAAGTTATACATGTGTTAAAAACAGAAGGTTTTATGAGACCTTACGCTTCATTCAGCATGTTGACCCGGCGGATGTATTTTTCCTTGGGATCAAATTCTGCATCCAGCCAGGCGTCAATGATGGCTTTGGCTGTCTCCGGTCCGATAATCCTGGCACCTAAAGCAATGATGTTGGCATTATTATGCATCTTTGTAAATCTTGCAGAAACCGGATCATTGGTTACAGCGGCCCTGATCCCTTTAATCTTATTGGCGGCAATGGAAATACCGATACCTGTTCCACAGATCAGCACGCCGGCATCAGCCTTTCCACCAGCGACTGCCTCTCCCACCCGTCTTCCGTAAATGGGATAATCACAGCTCTCTTCTGTGTCAGTTCCAAAATTGATGACTTCGATTCCTTTTTCCTGAAGATACGCTGTAATATCCTCTTTCATTTTGACACCTGCATGGTCATTTCCAATGGCAATTTTTTTTATCTTACTCATAAGTCATTCCTCCAAATCAGTTCAATATCTACTTGCCACCACTGTATCATATCCGCTTTCTTAAAACAAGAATTCCAGGAGTAAATATATGGAGGGCAAAGGAAAAGTATTCCGATCATGATCGTTTAAAAGGAGGAAACCCGGCAGCGGGTCCCCTCCCTCCTTCTCTCATTGATTTAAAATGATTTGCTGCAGTCCGGAGAGAGATTAGTTGTTGTGGTCAACAGTCTTGTGGATAATGTCTCTCATCTGCGGCCATGTCTCCATGTATCTGTCCATGTAGAACTTATATTTCTCATGGTTCTCCATGTTCGGTGTGTAGGTCTTGTCAATGCGGACAAGTTTCTCAGCAGCTTCTGTGAAGTCTTTGAAAAGGCCTGCTCCTACGGAAGCGATGATGGCGTCGCCGAGACATCCTGCACTCTGGTTCTCGATAGTGGTGTACATTGGAACACCGATGATATCGCAGTGCATCTGCATCCAGAAATCAGAAGTACAGATTCCGCCTGCTGCGTAGATTTCTTTTACATCATAGCCGGCTTCCTTCATGCTGACGATACAATGGTTGGCACCGAAAGCAACACCCTCGTAAACCGCTCTGGCAATGTGGGCTGTTGTAGTTCCGATGGAAAGTCCCCAGAAGATGCCGCGGGCCTTGGAATCTGCGTAAGGTGCACGGTTGCCCTGGAAGTCAGAGTTCATGACAACACCCTCGCAGCCGATCGGAATTGCTGCTGCCTTTTCTGTAATGAGATCATAGATGTTCATCTCTCGCTGAGCAGCTTCCTGCAGCCAGGAACCGGGAAGCAGATTGTTTCTGAACCATGTCAGGATTGCACCGGAGGAAGTCTGACCGCCCTCGAGAAGGCTGGTTCCCTCGTACATACAGTTCGGATAGGTTCCGTTAACGCCATTCTCATGGAAATCTGTCTCAGAAAGACCTAAGAGACAGGAGGAGGTTCCACCAATCAGGGTCATGCCGTTAGGTTTAACGCCGCCGACACCAAACATACATGCGTTACAGTCTGCGGTACCTTCCACGACGATGGTCTTCTCGCTGAGACCGAACTCTTTGGAAGCCTCAGGGCTTACATTGGAGATGACAGCGCCCACCGGAAGGATTTCTGCCGGGAACTTGGATGTGAGGTCATCAAGGCCTACTGCTGCCAGGAGGTCCTCAGGATATCCGCCGTTGCGGTCATCATAGTTCCAGCGGAAAGCAGCAACAGATTTGCTGACTGTGAGCTTGCCGGTAAGCTGAAGATTCAGCCAGTCCTCAAAATCAAAGATGGTCTTGGAAGCAGCGTATACCTCCGGCTGATTTCTCTTTACCCACATACATTTGGGAATCATGGTATCAGCACGGAAGTTTGGCTTATAGAATCTGGTTGCCGGATACTTGTCACGGATGGTGTCGATCTCAGCTGCTTCAGCGGCTGCACGTACGTCCGGCCATAACATGGGCTTGCGTACAGACTTGTTGTTCTCATCAAGGAATACGATGGTGCTGGTGGTGGCATCACAGGTTACTGCCACGATATCATCAGGATTCACGCCGGATTTCCTGATTGCCCCTGGAATTGCTTTTTTAAGCGCAGCGTACCAGTCCTTGTCATCCTGCTCAGCCCAGCCGTTCTGGGGGTAGGTTGTGGGATACTCAGCAATATCATAGGCTCTGTTCTGTCCTCTTAAGTCGAAGATGGCTACACGAACACTACCTGTTCCACAGTCAATACCCATTAAATACTTCATGTTGGTCTCCTTTCGCAATAGATATCATTACAATTTTAAGTTTATATTCAACCGTAGGGAAACTTTCATAGATCCCGCTGGCTGATCATTCATTAAAGAGATTTTCTCGTTAGATTTAAGCAAGGAACTCTTTGACGGAAGCAGCGACACCCTTCCCGTCCAGACCATATTTTTCAAGAAGCTTCACAGCAGGTCCTGACTCTCCAAACACATCATTTATACCGATTCTCTTCACCGGTACAGGTGCCTTCTCAGAGAGTACTTCGCAGACTGCGCCGCCCAGACCGCCAATGACAGAATGCTCTTCCACCGTGACGATTCTGCCGGTCTTTTTAGCAGCGGCTACGATGAGTTCTTCATCGATGGGTTTGATGGTATGGATGTTGATAATCTGAGCATCAATGCCGTCAGCAGCCAGGATTTCTGCAGCTTCAAGGGCTGAATTTACACAGAGGCCTGTGGCAATGATGGTGACATCTTTGCCATCCCGAAGCTCCACGCCCTTGCCAATCTCAAACTTGTAATCAGGATTGTCGTTGAATACCGGAACAGCCAGACGGCCGAAGCGCAGGTATACAGGACCTTCCATCTCATAGGCAGCCTTCACGGCCGCTTTGGCTTCCACATCATCGGAAGGACTGATGATGGTCATGCCGGGGATGGTTCTCATGAGGGCGATATCTTCGTTGCACTGGTGGGTGGCACCGTCTTCACCTACTGAAATCCCGGCGTGGGTAGCTCCGATCTTGACATTCAGATGGGGATATCCGATCGAATTGCGGACCTGCTCAAAAGCACGGCCTGCAGCGAACATAGCGAAGGTGCTGGCAAAGGGAACCATACCTGCGGCAGCAAGTCCTGCTGCCACGCCCATCAGGTTGGACTCGGCGATACCACAGTCAAAAAATCTGTCAGGAAAGGCTTTCTTAAAATTGCCGGTCTTGGTAGCGGCAGCCAGGTCAGCATCAAGAACAACCAGGTTTTCATGCTCTTTACCAAGTTCGACTAAAGCGTTACCGTAGCTTTCTCTGGTCGCAATCTTCTTTACTTCTGACATAACTCTTCCTCCACTTTCTTAAGTTCTTCCATGGCGACTGCATACTGTTCATCGTTGGGAGCCTTTCCATGCCATCCGGCCTGGTTCTCCATAAAGGATACTCCCTTGCCCTTCACGGTCTTCATGATGATGGCTGTGGGAACGCCCTTGGTTTCTCTGGCTTCTTTGAAAGCGGCAGCCAGCTGATCGAAGTCATTGCCGTCGGCAACATTAATTACATGGAAATTAAAAGCTTCAAACTTTTTGTCGATGGGGTAAGGGGAATTTACTTCGTCAATCGCTCCGTCAATCTGAAGATTGTTGTTATCCACGATTACCACAAGATTATCAAGGCCTTTGGCAGCGGCAAACATGGCAGCTTCCCACACCTGACCTTCCTGAATCTCCCCATCACCAAGAAGAGCGTATACACGAAAATCTTTTTTCTGCAGTTTGGCAGCAAGAGCCATACCGCAGGCAGCTGAGATACCCTGACCCAGAGAACCGCTGGACATGTCAATGCCAGGTGTATGCTGGATACAGGGATGACCCTGCAGATGGGATCCGATCTGGCGCAGTGTCAGAAGATCTGATACAGGGAAATAACCTCTGTTGGCAAGAACGGAGTAGAGGCCCGGTGCTGTATGACCCTTGGATAATACGAAACGGTCGCGATCAGGATCTTTGGGGTTTTTGGGATCGATATTCATCTCCTCAAAGTAGAGGTAGGTAAAAACCTCTGCAGAGGAAAGGGATCCGCCAGGATGGCCTGCCTTGGCCGCATGAACTCCTTCGATGATTCCTTTTCGCACATCATTTGCTTTCTTTTGAAGTTCCAGTTTATTCATGTCATCCTCCTGAACATTTCTTGCTTTGGACTTGTATCTTACTCGCCAAATACAGCGAGATAATCAGCTTTAAACTTCTCGATACCTGCGTCGGTCAGCGGATGCTTTGTCATCTGCTCGATTACCTTGTAGGGAACGGTGGCGATATCTGCTCCAGCCAGGGCACAGTCAGTTACATGGATTGGATTTCTAACGCTGGCGGCGATGATCTCTGTGTCGATTCCTGCCACATCAAAAATCTCGGCGATGTCCCGGATCAAATCCACGCCGCGGACATTAATGTCATCGAGACGTCCCAGGAAGGGAGATACATAGGTTGCTCCTGCGCGGGCAGCCAGGAGAGCCTGATTGGCGTTGAAAACCAGAGTAACGTTGGTCTTGATTCCCTCAGCTGCCAGAGCCTTTGTGGCCTTCAGTCCCTCTACTGTCATGGGAATCTTTACCACCATGTTGGGATGGATGGCTGCGATGGCCCTGCCCTCTTCAATCATGCCGGCTGCGTCCGTAGTGGTTGCCTTCACTTCTCCGCTGATGGGTCCATCCACGATGGAAGCAATCTCAGCGATCACCTCATTGAAATCCCTGCCTTCTTTGGCAATCAGGGACGGGTTAGTGGTAACACCGCAGATAACGCCCATGTCATTGGCTTTTTTAATATCTTCTACATTTGCCGTGTCAATAAAAAATCTCATAATCTTATTCCTCCATAAATTCAATCGTAATCTTATGAACGGTTGTCAAATTGCTTATTGAATCAGTTCAGAGATTATTCATTCTCGAAATCCACGATTCTCTGTACTTTATCCTTGGATCTGCTGTTGGGATCGTAGGTGCAGGAAAGGTATTCTTTTACCATACACTCTGCCAGCTTGGTTCCGATGACCTGGGAACCCATGGTGATAATGTTGGCGTTATTGGAAAGAGCTGCTCTCTGAGCCTGATATACGTCGTGGATACAAGCTGCATATGCGCCTTTAACCTTGTTGGCAGCGATGGAAACACCGATACCGGTACCGCATACCACGATGCCTCTGTCATACTCTCCTGCTGCGACAGCTTCTGCAACCTTGAAGGCTACATTGGCATAAATAGGATCGTCACTGCCAAAATCTGCTACCTCATGTCCTAATTCCTCTACATAAGCCATCAAATGTTTCTTGAAATCTGTTGCGTTGGGATCACATCCGAATACGATTTTCATAATTTTTTCCTCCTTTTTTTATAAATACTTTCTCATCTCGTTCAGGGAATCATAGATACAGGTTGGTTCTACATCAGACTCGGCGACGGTCTGCATATCGGCTTCTCCTGTCAGAACCAGGAAGCCCTTGCAGCCATTATCAACGCCGGTTCTTACATCTGTGTAAAGGCGGTCGCCTACAAAAGCCATTTCTTCAGGCTTGAAGCCGGTGATCTCTGCGATCATATCTACGGTTTCCTTCCAGGGCTTACCCAGAAATCTCGGCTTGACACCTGTGGAATCCGTGATCAGGCTGCACATAGCTCCGCAGTCAGGCATAAAGCCATATTCTGTCGGACAGTTGGTATCCATGTGGGTGGCGATAAAAGGCACGCCGTTCCGGATATAATGACAGATCCGGTCCAGTTTATGGTAGGTCAGGGTTGTATCAAAACTCTGGACACAGACATCAGGATCTTCCTGTACCAAATTCAGGCCCTTCCCCTTCCAGTTCTCCTCCAGGACCGGTGTCCCGTTCAGGTAAATCCTGGCGCCGGGATAGTTCACCTTGAGAAACTCAGCGCAGACGTCTCCGGCAGTGACTACCTTGCTCTCCTCTACATCAAGTCCCAGCTTGTGAAGTTTCTCTACATAGACGGAAGGCACTCTGGAAGCATTGTTGGTAAAAAAGATATAATCTCTCTCGGGGTCAGCTTCCACCTCGCGGATGAAATCCAGGGATCCTTCAATCAGATTATCCCCCAGATAAACTGTGCCATCCATATCCAATACAAATAATTTTACACCCTTTAAAGCATCTTCTTTTTTCTGCATAATCTATCCTCTTATCAAAATCGATCTTTTATCTGAACATTAGTCATAAAGCTCAGCAGTAATCTTGTCGGCAATCTGCTCCAGGCGTCCATTGTCTTTGGCAAACTGCATTACGGAATAGCGCGGTCGGACTTCGTAGCCCTTCATTAGGCTGTCGTGGAAAAGCTCACGGCTGATACCGATCTGGTCCGGTCTGTACGGAGCGCCACCTTTTTGCAGCAGGGCCTCAATCTCCTCATGGGACGGGCAAAGTTCCTTTACACCTTCCGGAAGAATATCTTCCACTTCCTCAAAGAAGCGGGCGATTACCGGTGTGGCAACGCCAACCTGGATTCCATGATGGTTCGGGTTAAGGCCTCTCTCCACATAGTCCATCTCCCAGAAATGGGACAGCATATGCTCGGCTCCTGAGGCCGGTCTTGAGATATTAACCAGGGCCATGGCAACACCGGTCAAGGTCAGACCTTCCAGGAGATTGCCAAGAGCCTCAGGATCCCTTGCCGGAAGCTTATCACAGGTATCAAAGGTAATCTTCATGGCACGGTTGGTCAGTTCGACACAGGTATCACAGCGGTAGTCGTTGTTGGCCTTGACAGCCAGATCCCAGTCTGCGATGGCAGTGATCTTTCCTACCATATCGCCGAAACCGGCCTGGATCAGATCGTCCGGTGCAGTCTTTAAGATATCGGTGTCTCCTACAAGACCGTAGGTCAGATGAGCAACCGGTGAATACTTATGCCCCTGGGAGAAAATGGGAGCGCCATCGGCCACATAACCGTCCATGGAAGGTGCTGTGGCAACTACGATATAGGGAAGTCCTGTACGGGAAGTGACAAACTTGACGGAGTCATTGATGACACCGCTGCCCACTGCAACCATCAGGGAGGTATCCAGATCCTGCTCCTGCACGATGCGGCCCAAAGTTTTTTCATCGGGGATCAGAATGTCATCGCCTGTGTCAAAAAGAAGTTCTTTTACATTGAAACCGGCATCTTTAAGAAGCTCAACGGCTTTCTTGCCGGCTACCTTATAGGTATTGTTGTCGAAGACAACCAGAATCTTGCCATCCTTAAAAGGCTCGGCCATTCTGGGAAGATCATTGATTGCCCCCTTGCGGATGGACATCTCATGAACACTGAAATTGTGATGACGTCCACAGGAACAGTCGAATTCTGTCTGGGGCATATCATTGGTTTTGAGTCTTAAAATTTCATCCATTTCAATTTCCTCCTTGCATACATTCGCTTATAAAATAGTTTTTGCAATTCTTGCTGCCAGCTGTGCCGGCTGTTTATATTTAATTGTAACAATGATAACGTGATAAAATATGAATAGTATTTTGAATGAACAGGCCTGGAAAATGTTTCGATTCTGATCTTACATGTTTCAGATCTTTTCCTATTCCGAAGCCAGTAAAGATGCACACTGGATATCTGTGATCAGCCGGTTGATAAAACCACCTCTGATCGCTCCCTTGATACTGGGAAGCTTCTCGATTCCTCCGGCAATCCCGATGGAGATAGGAACTTTTTTCAGTTTATTGATATTGATGCCAACCACAAAGTTGTCATTTTTGAAAGGTTTGGTGTCGCCGTTCTCGTCAAAGAACTGCATACAGATGTCTCCGGCTACGTCTTTTTTAATCAGCTCATCCATTTCATTTTCCTTAAAATATCCGGTAGCGCTGATGGATGATCTGTCATTGGGGTAACCGATACCTACGATAGCCACGTCAAGGTCTTTCATAAGCTGAATAGGTTTTGCCATGGCTTCTTCCCGCATCAGCTCGTTGCGAATGGAGATGCTGGATACTCTTGCCGGCGCGTAGATGGGAGTAAAGCTGCCGTTATAAACTTTTGCCAGGGACTCTGCCAGGCTGTTGGAATGAAGCTCTGTTCTAAGCTGACCCAGCCCTCCGATCAAAGGGATAAAGGTTACATTCCTGGCCGCTGGTTTATAGATATGTTTTGTCATCTGATAAAGGGTGCTCCCCATAGAGATGCCTACTTTATCGTCACTCTTTATGATATAGGAAATGTAGTTGGCAGCAGCTCTGCCAAGCTTGTCTAAAAGCTGATCGTGATTGGACTGGGCATCCACGATCATCACGTCTTTGAGTTTGTACTTTTCCTCGATCTGTCTCTCAATCTCCCAGTACTTGACTGCTTCCAGGTTTGGAATCCGGATCTGGACGATGCCCAGCTCCCTGGCCGAAGAAAGAAGTCTGGAAACGGTGGGTCTGGAAAGGTTCAATTGCTTTCCAATCTCCTGCTGGCTGATATTCTGATTGTAGTAGAGGTCACAGACCTTTATCATCAGCCGAGTATTATCAACTACTTTTTTCATTGCTGCAACCTCCTTTGTCTATAGTATAACGGTGCAAAGTCATATTGTCAATATAAAAATCAACTTATTTTTACATTAAATTTGATTTATGTATTTTAATGTACAAATAGCACTGTTAAATATGCTTTTATTTTTACAATTGATATAATAATGCATTTTTATTATTTTGAATACAATTCATTTTCTTTAAGGTAAAAGCGAAGTATTATTGAAACTAAAAAACCAGCCATTACATTTAATGGCTGGTTTTAAAAGGTGCCTGGCACCATCATGATTTTTTTGAACATTACAGGGAATCCAGAGCCACCTGATGATAGTAAATGTGGCCGCGCTCATTTTTTTTCAGAACATTTACATGTGTAAAGCCACAGGCTATGGCCTCCTTGACGGCAAGATCAAACGCTCCATTCAATAATTCCTTTTGATGGGCATCAGAATTGATCAGAATCTGTCCGCCCATCTTCTGCAGATTCTTAAGGAGAAAGTGGTTGGGATAGAATTCTTTTTTCCTGTTTCGGTTGACAGCCCCGCAGTTGATCTCAAAGGGGACATCCTGGGAAACCAGATACTCCATGGCCAGGAGAGCCGGCTTCCAATAGCGGGGATCGTTTTCATCAAGGAAATGCATACTGTCATTGAACCGGGTTACCAGGTCAAAATGTCCGATAAAGGTACAGTGAAGGCGGTCATAAACCTGGGATTCCAGATCATAATAGGCCTTGGACAGTTTGTAATAGTCACCTCCGAAAAATTCCCGGCAAAGCTTTTTCATATGGGCCTCAGAGTTGTCGACGGACATGGGAATCTCCGACGGTACGTCCAGAAAATGCGTGGACCCGATCAGGTATTCAGCGCCCCTGGCACTCGCCGGATCATAAAGGGTATCCAGTTCCACCCCGCATAAAATCTCGATCTGATTATGGTATTTTTCCTGCAGCCGATGTATCTCCGCAGTATATTTTTCCATGTCCATGTGAATGTCAGGATCCATATGTCCGGAAAAGCCAAGGCCCTTAAACCCCAGGGTCAGTGCCTGTTTTACCATATCTTCCGCCGTATCTCTTCCGTCACAGAAGTCTGTGTGTGTGTGAAAATTCCATAATAAAGACATTGTGTCCTCCTTGCCTCGTCATCATCGCAATCATTCCCTGAAGTTTTTGCGTCGCTTTAATCACTTCATAAGAAGACTAACGCCCAGGTGCCTCCCAGAATTTCTTCTCTTCTTCCAGGAGTCTGAGAAGGTCTTCTCTGGATAGATTTGCACTGGAAACATCCTCTGCCCCAAGAATATTTTCCGCCAGCCGGTTTTTGGACTTCTGCAGATCCAGGATTCCCTCCTCGATAGTCCCCTTGGCAATCAGTCGATAGACGGTTACCATCTTCTTCTGCCCAATTCGGTAGGACCTGTCTGTGGCCTGATTCTGGGCAGCCAGATTCCACCAGGGATCATAGTGAATTACCACATCCGCTCCTGTCAGATTAAGACCCGTTCCACCTGCCTTCAGAGAAATAAGAAATACGGCGGCCGGCCGGTTTTCTTTGCTGTCAGAACCTGTCAGGCTGTTTTCGTCAGCTTCATCTTCTGCCTGCATGGAATCTCTGTTCTCTTCATCTTCAGCACCATAGGCAGATTCCTCCTGATGGGGCAGGATGCTTTGGGCCTGGTTGAAGGCATGGACCAGTTCCAGCCGCTTCTCTTTGGGTGTGGCACCGGTAATCTCATAGTAGGGTATTTCATCCTGGTCAAGCCTTTCTTTGATATGATCCAGCATGGTGGTAAACTGGGAGAAGATCAAAGCCCTGTGCTCTCCTTCAATGAGGTTATGGATCAATTCCATACAAAGTTCCAGTTTGGCAGAACCTCCCTCATAATTTTCAAAGCACATCCTTGGATCACAGCAGATCTGCCGCAGTCTGGTCAGCTGGGAAAGGATCTTAATCTTATTGGCCCGGAACTCTTCCTCAGTCTCTGAAGAGATCGTCTGCATCAATTCTGTGACCTGAGCATCATACAGCTGCTGCTGGTCCTCCTCCATTCTGGCGTACAGAACTTCTTCCATTTTTTCAGGAAGTTCCTCCAGCACGTCGGTCTTCAGCCGGCGAAGGATGAAAGGAGAAGTCAGATGCTGCAGCATGACAAGAGCCTCTTTGTTCCATTTTCTGGTGATGGGAATCTCCAGTTCTTCGCGGAAGCTGCCATAGTCGTAGAGAAATCCGGGCATGAGGAAATCAAAGATACTCCAGAGCTCACTAAGTCTGTTCTCAATGGGGGTTCCGGTAAGGGCAAAGCGGCTGACTCCCTTAAGGAGTTTCACAGACCTGGCCGTGGCGGTCCTGTGGTTTTTGATGTACTGGGCCTCATCGAGAATAATAAACCGGAAGAGACAGTCTTCGTAGGAAGCAATGTCCCTTCGAAGCAGGTCATAGGATGTGATCAGGACATCATATTCCTTGTAATCTTCAATGGTCTTCTGACGAAGTAAAAGATCGCCGGCGATAACGCCCGTCACCAGCTCCGGCGCAAATCGCTCCAGTTCCTCCTGCCAGTTATAAATCAAGGATGCCGGACAGATTACCAGAGCTGTTGCCGGGGCTTCCTCGCTTCTTTCCATGTGTTCCAGCTTGTCAGCCAGAAATAGAGTTATAGTCTGTAATGTCTTTCCCAGCCCCATATCATCGGCCAGGATGCCGCCAAAACCGTTTTCATCCAGCAGCCTCAGCCAGCGGTACCCTGTCTCCTGGTATCCACGCAGGATCTTCTGCAGGCTGGGCGGAACCTGGAAACCGCTGTCCTTGATATTCTGAAAATGAGATACCAGATCCCGGTAACGCTGATCCCTGTCACTGTAAAGGTCAGGTGCCAGGGAAAACATCTTGTCAAGATAGAGGGCCCTGTAGGCAGGGATCTGCATTTTCCCTTCCACAAATTCCGCCGGCGGGATCTGCAGCGCTTCCATCATCTCTCCCAGTGCTTCCACCGTCTCATTCTCATCAATCTTGAAATAATCGCCATTTTCCAACCTGGCAAAATGTTTCTTTTGTTTGTATCGATGCAGGATAGAGAGCAGTTCCTCTTTAGAGAGATCATCGCAGCTGATCCTCAGATCCATCAGATTATTGCCCACAGAGACATCCGCATGGAAACGTGCCTTGCGGCGGATGCGCAGTCTTTTAAAACGGTCTGTGGTCTCGACGGCGGAAAGTTCCATCAGCTGATATATTCCTTCACTCAGGAACTCATAGACAGCCTCGTCCTTTTTGTGACAGTACATCAGCTGGTCTTCTTCTGACTGCTGTTTCAGATAATGATGAAGAAGATCATAAACCTCATACTCGCTGTCTCTGTCACGGTAGCCTGCGATTCGAAGTTCACCCCGCTCCTCTGCCGGCAGATCAAGGATGCTGTGGATCATTTCCCCATAGCGGACCTCCGGCCGACAATAGATGACTCCGTCCTCCACATCAAGGTAACAGGTAAATTCCGGTGATGGCGGCAGATAGGACCGGATCAGTTCCTGATCATATTCTATAATATCCACATTTTCCATGGCCATGAGCTTCGGGAGGGTTCTTCTGTAGAAATAGGCCAGGTGATTTCTTCCGATTCTGACAGAGATCTTTCCCTGGTCAGCCGCATCAAACAGAGCCTTTAATTCTTTGCTGGTCCTCTCATCAATTCCGTTGAAATATTCTTCTTCCACATAATAGGCCATGGTCCGCCCATAGAAAATCCTTGGGCAGCTGCCTGTCATGGTGATTCCATGGAACATATTGGAAGCCGGATGCAGGTCTGCATGGATTTCCAGAAGAAGCCGCAGATCTTTCAGTCGGAAGGACAAAAGATTCTTACTTTTGACACCGCCAAGGCGGAAGTTGGCTTCCACCTGCTTATGACTGTCACAGGCAAGCAGGAAGAAAGAATCCAGCATATCCGGGGAAAGGAGAATACTTCCCGTGATGGGGAGGGGGCCATCCTGATCCCTGCTGCTTCCCCGATAGCGTTTCTGATAGCTTTCCATCGCCTGCCGGTTGGCTTCCACGGCCTGCTCGAGGAAGGAGAACCAGGGTCTGGCAGATTCCATGAAGAACTCTTCTCCCAGCTGGAGCCGGGCTTTACTGCCGAACAGTCTGCTCTTATGAAGTTTCGCCGCCTCGACAAAATCCGGTATATCTTTAATCTTATAATAATTATCGGTTCCGATCCGGAAGGAAGCCTCAATGCCGTAATCATAGAAAAAGAGATACGGTTCTATGCCGATATCCTTCCTGACAGGTCCGGGAGACAGAGATTCATTTCCTGCAGTATCACTGAACTGATCTGACAGATATTTACTGCCCAGCCTGTCCATCAAAAGCTGTCCGGAATCGTTGGTACTGTCCCCGGGATTAAAGCGTTTCAGATAGTCCTGGGTCAGAAGGATCGCCGCGATCTGATGGCGGCAGAGGGTTCTTTCCAGATAAGAATTCCTATCATATCGATAGTGGCACAGTTTGCTGCTGCAGTAGGAATCCAGGATTCTCTCCCGGTTGAATGTCAGAGTAGCCGTCCAGGACCGGAAGCCTGTCTCTATACTTTTCAGCATAGCATTTCCAATCAAAGTGCCCGACTGGGAGGCCTTCCCGGATAAATCCTCTGAACGGCTCAAACTGATTTTCACCGGCTCGTAATTTTTGGCCGCTATCAAATCCATGGCTTCTTTTAAAGATTCCTCTGAAAGGTTGAGACCTTCTGTAAACTGATCTCCCTGGAAATATCGGTACTCTGTAAAATTGCCCTGGTCTGCCTTGGCGGTATGCCTGGTCTGCAGATACTTCTCCTGCTGCCTTTCCTGAAGCTGTGCAATCTGATCTGAAGAGAAACTAAGCTTGTTCTTCTGCGAACTCGGGCCTCCGCCCGGCTCCTTTTTCTGAAAAACAGGATTCTCTCCGTCTTGATCCGGTGCCCTGCAAGCAGCCTTCTGGTCTTTGTCATCGATCAGGATCCTGCCATAATCCTTCTCCAGCCTGCAGAGTGCGGCAGCCATATGGGCACAGTATTTCCCCTGTTCAGCTTCTTTGCAGGTACATCCTATGCCAAGCAGCTTCTGATTGGAGAGGATGACGGAAACCTGCTGGTCAACCTGGTCATGGACTGTCACTTCCAGACCGCTGTCCTCTGCCGTCACCTGCTTTACTTTTCCGACGGCATAAAAATTTCGTCCCCGGGACAAAACAATCGGGGAAAACAGTTCTGTCCAGTCTTTCTCTGCCATTTTTTCACCCCATTTATATTGATTCAAAAGAAAATGCGTACGATCTGTAAAATGATAACACTTTGAAGACGAGCTCTTCTAATTACATATTGTATATAAGATAGAGAAAGAAAGCAAATATCATGTTTCCACTGATTTTTCAGTCTGGGCGGCTGCTGCTGAAAAGTGATATCAGCCTCGTTTGTACCTGCTGTAAAAGTGCAGCAAAAATATGCCGGCTGAAAAACAGCAACAAAAATATGCCGACTGAAAAACAGCCGGCATTTGTGTCATATCTTTTTACTACTACTTGATCCAGTGTCGTAGATAATTATAAATCATTTCCAATTTATTCCTGTCTTCGATTCGATCAAGAATAGCAAGTATCGATTTTTTGTAATCCATAAACGCTACCTCCTGCACAGCAAATCATTAAATAATTATCTGGCCCTGTCTTTATCATACCACAGAACACAGGAAAATGGATAAATTTTTTATAATTATCTTTTATTAATTATAATTTTGTTGAAATATTAATCTCAAATCCAAATATATGATTTTCTAAAAAACACTATGAACTTCATTGATGCATTTGTGTCCGGATCTCTAGATGACAAAGTCATCTTTTACAGAAGCTTTCAGATTCCAGATGGTGATGGTTCCGTTATCACTGATGGTATAATGATGCTCATCAGCTGTCGGGTAAATGTGAGAAGTAAATGTCGCATCTCCGTCATTGACAAAAATCTCAATACTGCTCCGGTCAATAAAGATACGAAGGTTCTTAAGATCATTCTCCAAAGGCATATCCAGCACTTCAAATACCTTCTCATTGAATCGCTTGTCCATTCCTCTTCTGTCCACGGTGCATACTTTTGTCCCGCTGTCATAATGGAAAGTGAAGCCGCCGCTTCCATCAACCTTCGTGTAAAGATTCAAGTCAAAATCTCCCTGACCAACTTCAACCTCAAGCTCACAGATCTCAGGAAGGGTTCCGTCAGCCGGTGCCTGCCCGTCTCTGAGTTTGATGATATCAGCCACAGGTGTCTGAGCCAGGTGGTCTCCTTTGATACGGAGTTCTCTGGGAAGACACATACTTCCCTCCCATTCTTCCGGCTCAGTGGGATAATGGTTGTCAGGCAGTCCGATCCAGGCAATGAGAATGGCCTTCTCAGGATCCTTGACATTGGCTGCGCACTGAGCTGCATAGAAATCAAAACCATAGTCAAGATGGTGGAAATCAGTCTCAGGTGTGAAGGTCAGTGTATCGTAATCCATATGGCCGATCAGATATACATTGTGGTTGGTGCTCTCCCCGCGGTCAGGCAGCTTGGTATACTGCGGAGAGAATACCAGGACATCTTTACCGCTGATATGAACGATGCAGGGGCACTCCCACATTCCGCCGAAGTCCTCATATCCTGGCACCTTCAGGGGACCGGCAAACTTCCAGCCGCTCAACAGGTCATCGGATTCGTAGATCAAAGCGGTTCCCTTAAGGTCACTGGACTGAGCCCCGATAAAAATATAATACTTATTCTTCTCTTCCACATAGACTACTTTGGGATCTCTCTGATGCTCACTGAAATCATCCCTCGGCCCGAATAAAGGCTTGTCGAGTTTGACCAGTTTCCCATTGGGATCCACAGTAGCCACGCAGGTGTATGGCGTTCTTATCCAATTCTCATCCCTGTGATTGCCGGTGTAGAAAAGATACATATCATCTCCACTGGCGTAGGCTGAACCGGAATGGCAGCCTTTGTTGTCATAGAAGGTATCCGGGTACATACCCACACCTTCATTCTTCCAGCTGATCAGGTCCTTGGAGGATACATGGTACCAGTACTTCAATCCATGTACCGCCCCCCATGGGCACCACTGATAATAGAGATCCCAGGTTCCGTTATGGTAGACAAAACCATTGGGATCACTGGACAGGCCGGTCACAGGCTGTACATGATATTTCTGCCTGTAATTGGAAGTGGAGATCCTCTCATAGAGGTCTTTAATATCCTCCGGACCTTCCAGGACGCGATAACGTTCTTCTAATGTCCATTCTTTCATAGTAATAATCCCCTTTTATAAAAATTGTTTTCTACTACAAGTTTATTTTATCTTAGATTTAAATCTTTCACAATAGTATCCGGCTTATTTATAGAGGAACTGGCTAATCTTTTCTCCCAGTCCATAGGTGCGGTTCAGGATTTCCAGGGCATCAGGAACATCCTCCTCCTTAAGGCCTTCATATTCAAAGTCTGTCTGAATCCACCGGCTTCCCAGACCATGACTTTCCCAATCATAGTTATTGTCATCCAGAATCAGAAAACTCTCCACCTGACCCTTGTGGTCCTGAAGCCAGCTGTATATCTCAAAGGCCCTCTTACTGATTTTCAACGTCTGTGTCCTGTCGTAGATCTCCAGACCATATTCTTTCAGGACATCTGTCAGGATCTTGCATGCGGGCATAATCTTTTCTTCATCCGGACTCCAGCCGGTCCTCCAGGAAGAAGAAAGAACCAGCCTGGCATCAGTCTGGCGGACGATTCTTGCCAGCCTTTCTACACATATTCTATTGATGGGATGCAGCCTGTAATCCTCATAATTCTCTTCCAGGTAATCCATGGAATTCAGCACCCCGTCAACATCCAAAAAAATGACCTTCATCCCAGCCCATCTCCTAAATCTTATCTTAAAAAAAGTATACCATATTTTAATTGGAAAGAACAATAAATATACGAAAGCTGTATCCACTGTCAGACTTAATCTTAAAAACTGTCTTTATTGACTGGAAAATGAGGACATGATAAGATGAAGATGTAATAAAAAGGGAAAACAGTATTAGGAGTTAGAATATGAAAGGTCCACAGATGCTTCAGGATAAAGCATATAATTATCTGATCAATAAAATTAAAAACGGGGACCTGGAGGCAGATGAAATTTATTCATTGAATCAGATGTCCAAAGAGATTGGTATATCCAGAACGCCTCTTCGTGACGCTGTGATGAAGCTGGCTCAGGAGAGATACATTGATGTTCTGCCCAGCAAGGGTTTTGTTCTCCACAAGATGACCTCTGAAGATATGGTGGAAACCTACCAGATCCGTAATGCCATAGAAAGTTTCTGTCTCAAGCAGCTCTCCCGCAATATAGATACCGAGCGGGGCAGACAGTATTTCGATAAGATCACAGGCAAAGTAGAGATCATGAGAGAAATTCTCTCCACCAGCAGGTCTACAGAAGACTTCGGCCGCAAAGACTATGAATTTCACCGCAGCATCGTTCAGTATGTGGGCAATGAGACCATGCTGGAGATGTACCGCAGTTTTATGTACCGGATCTTCTGGCTGAATGTCTCCTCTTTCACCCGGGAGGGCCGTATGGAGGATACTTTAAAAGAACATGAACAGATGCTGACTCTCATCCACGAGGGCAATACGGCAGGGATCGAAGCACTTCTGGAGCATCATCTCCGGATTCCCATGGAGATCAACCAGGAGCTCCTGTGATATCTATAAAGGAGTTCCAGCAAACAGGCAGCCGCATGCTATATAGAAAAAAAACAGGACCACCGGTATTCCGGCAGTCCTGTTTTTTATTTTCATTGACTTTTACTGATATCCTGTTCAGTCATCGCAGCAGGATAATCCGTTTATTCTATTTCAGCAATACATACAACCTGGCTGGAGTCAAGACCGAGGATTCTTAATGGAGCATTGAAGAAACGGACAATCTTTGCGTCCTTTGGCAGCTCGGACAGATGCATATCCTCAACGCCTGTACAGAACTTACCTGTGTAATATCCAAGGATATGACGGTGGCAGTCCGGCGGAAGTTCGCCTTCCGGACAGGTTGAGGAAGCAGAACCGATTGCCAGGAAGTCCATACCGATTCCCTTAAGATTCGGGAAATTCTCTGTCAGATAGTCTCCTGCACTCGGAGCAATGTAAGCGCCCTCGTTCTGATAGATGTTCTGGTCTGTGTCACGATATTTCTCAAGACCTGTACGAATCAGAGCAAAAGAAACCTTGGAAAGGATGTCAGCGTAGGGCTCAAGATCTTCTTTGTAGATACCCTGTGCCGGCTCCTTGGGGATCTCAAGAAGGGCAACATCTTTGTGGGCAAAATACTCGATACCTAACTGGTTGATATCCAGGCCGTCCTTTACGAAATGTCTCGGTGCGTCCATATGGGTTCCGAAATGGTTGGGCAGTGTGGAAACAAAGCTGCAGAATGGGCATTCTTCAGTAACATCTGTACACTGCTGGATGGACACTACCGGCTCACCCGGCCATGCATAACCATTGGGATCCAGGGGATGAGATAAAAACATAAACATAATGAAATCCTCCTTTTTTAATTAGATTTTATTTAAATGTATTCTTTTTTAAATCAATAATCATCGTTTAAATGGGCCGGCAGATTCCCTGCTCTATTTCATCAGAACCTCTGCTGCCTCTTTTAATGTGGTGTCCTCTCCTACATTACCCGGGAAGATGACGTATGGTGTCTGTGGGAATTTGCTCTCCGGACCGGTCTGCCATACCGGGATACCTGGTTTAATCTGTCCGAGAACATTGGCCTTCTGCACTGCCAGGGCCTTGGTTCCCACGTCAGAGGATGTGATGCCTCCCTTGGCAATGACAAAGCTGGGAACCACACTGAGCCGTCCCACCAGAGACTGTACAGCATCAGAAATCTTTACTGACAGGCGAAGCTCATCTTCCTTGTCTCCGGTATCTGCTGTAATCAGAACTCTGGAAGTATAGACACAGACTGTCTGTCCTGCAGCTATACATTCTTCCTCAATCTTGATACAGTCATCCACAGCCTTGGCAAAAGCAGCCTCATCCTTCACCAGAGAAGCATCAAGTTCCACGAAGCGGATCTTCTCAATAGCCTTGAGGGCTTCCATCTGACGGGTTGTCTTGTCGGTATGGGACCCGATGACGATGATGCCGCCATTGTTGGTATCTTTCACGATCATCTGTTCTCTGGTCAGCAGGGGCTGGTCTGTAACGCCGCCCATTACTTTGACGATACCGGCAGCGGTGCGGAACATGAATACTTTTCCCTTGGCCATGGCGCGATACATAGCTACACAGAACACCTTGACATCCACATAGTCAATGGCATTGACAATGATCTTGTTGAAGTCTTTTACAGCCATCAGCTGTTCTTCGATTTTGTCAATATTGACATCATGGATATCTTCCAGTGAAATGCCAATCACAGAGTCTGCCTTGAACTTGCCGCCGGTCTTTTCCTCAATGTAGTCATTCATATTGGCAGCCTTATAACCAAAGGTCTTGTCTCTGGCAAACTCAGTCTCGTTAGCCGGGATCAGTTCGTCTCCGTATTTTACATAATGGACATTATCAATGGTAAAACGTCCGCCCTCCTTGAAGAATGGACACATAATCTCACCGTCAATAATACTTCCGGTATTCTTCTCATACTCAGCGGCCAGAATCTCTGTCTCCAAAGGATAATGACCACGGAGTGTGGAATCGCTTCTGGAAATAAAGATGTACTCTTTTCCGGTTTCCTTGGAAACTTCATCCACAACAGCAGCAATCTCCAGGTGAGCCTTGGTGGTCTCTTCTGCCGTAAATCCCCGGGAGTTGGTCATGATGTAGAAGAGATTGTTCTCCTCGTCAAAGCCTTTGCGGACACTGTCCTTGGTCCAGTTGGTGTAGACCGAGATATCATGGACTGTCTGCACGCCGGTGGGGTCATCATCAAGAACAACAATCTTCTTTTTATTCTTTTTAATTTCCTCCAGAAGCAGGGCGTCCACTGCCGCCTCATCTATCTTTTTATAATTGTCAAATACGCTGATATTTAATGCCATTTTTTATCCTCCTGACTGTCTATTCGTCTACCTTCTGAACCTTCACATCAGCAAGCATCTCAAAATACTGAACGATGCCGCCATGATCATCATTCATATGGCCATGGATCTTCAGTGTCTGAAGGATCTCATAAAGCTGAGCAGAATAAGGAATAGGAACATCAATGGCATGGGCCGTGTTCACAACATTTTTGATATCCTTGTGATTGATGGAAATCTTGCCGCCCGGCTTGAAATTGCGCTCTACGATCATAGGAATCTTTGCATCGAGAACGGCACTTCCTGCCAGTCCTCCGCGGATTGCCTGGTATACTTTGACAGGATCTGCCCCTGCTTTTGAAGCAAGAACAAAAGCTTCTGAAACAATAGCGATAGTATTATTTACGATAATCTGGTTAGCCAGTTTGGTGACAGAGCCGCTGCCGCTGCCGCCAATCAGAACAGAGGATGAGCCCATGATCTCAAAATATGGCTGAAGGGCGTCAAAGTCTTTCTGATCTCCTCCTGCCATGAAGGCCAGGGTTCCATTAATTGCACCGGGTTCTCCACCGGAAACGGGAGAATCTACAAAACCGACGCCAATCTTTGCCAGGCCGTCATAACACTCTTTTGACTCTACAGGAGTGACAGAACTCATATCACATACCACTTTTCCTGCAGTGAGACTTTTGGCCACACCATTCTCGCCGAACAGGATGGATTTACTGATATCACCATTAGGAACAATCAGAAATACCACATCACATTCTTTTCCAATCTCCTCATAGGAAGCTTCCCTGGCGCCTGCAGCCACAACTTCCTTCACTGCATCCACATTCAGGTCATTGACCAGAAGGTCTACGCCCCCCTTCAGCAGGTTAAGCGCCATGGGTTTACCCATAATACCAAGACCAATAAAACCAGCTTTGCTCATAATACATGCACCCCTTTCATTGTTTATAGATTAGTTATCCCTTTTTTATGATGACACATGGTACAGGATTGATTTATGTCTTAATTTTCAATCAATTTATTATATTTTACCATAATCATCAATATTTATCATTAATATCCTTAAATTCATTTTACAATATACCGGTATATCGGTCAAGCAATTTTTGTTTTTTTAAGAATATTTTTTGGATTAAAAATATAGTTTATCCAGTGTTTATATAAAAAAACTGTACTGCAATATGATAGGGATTGCTGCACAAAAGCAGCTGCCCCATCAAATCACAGTACAGTTCGTTTTTTTATAGCCCCATCACTTCACTGAGGGCTGTCACGGCATGCCGGACACAGTCGTCACAGTCACACACAGGTTTGCCGTTAATCTTCTTTTTCAAATCACCACATGCAGTAGCACCGGAAAGTTCCTTGAACCTGCGCAGAATCTTTCCTGACTTGGCACCGGTCCTCTCCCCCTGGGTCAGCAGGCCGGCGATGAGAACTGCGCCGCACAGAGCACCGCAGGTTCCTTCCATGGTTCCCATGCCTCCGCCAAAACCTGCATTGAGTTTCCAGAGCAGGTCCTTCTCCATTCCCACCAGATCACTGCAGCTTACAGCCACCGCCTGTGCGCAATTATTACTGCCATGTTTCAGCTCTACGGCTTTTTCGCATCTTTCTTCTATATTCATATCCTCTTTCCCTTTCTTATATTTTAACCAATGATCCTATTTACTGATCAGACTGGAAAGAGGTATCTATTTTTTTGTGATTCTGGCGTATTTGTCCGGTTCCCAGAACTCTTTGGTTCCGGCTACAGCCTCATCCTGACTGATCACTGTATCTCCGTGATCGATATCTATAAGGACATAACGGTCATTGCCCATTCCAAGTTCTTTCATATAAGAGAGCTGCCGAAGTCCATGGCGGGACTCCATCCGCTCCACCAGGTCCGCATGGCTCTTTGGAGGCAGTGCATAAACCAGATCCACAGAAGCCTGATCCACGGCCAGAATATCATCGGAGGCCAGGATGCCGATATCCGGCGTCACCACAGGCATGGCAGCACACCCTTCACAGTCACAGGATACGGACATATTACGAAGGACATTGATGTAGGTGATGTTCTCTCCAAAATAATCAATGGTTGCCTTGGTAGACTCCGTCATTCTCTCCATAAATTCCTCTTTGGCAATATCCCACTGGTCCGGCTGCCCCGGAGTGGTATGGATGATGGCCTTGCCAATGCGGCCGTCAGCGCATCCGATACCCAGATTTTTGTTGGATCCTCCAAAACCCCCCTGGGTATGTCCCTTAAAATGAGTGAGAGCCAGCAGGGAATCATAGTTCAATAGATTCTTTCCCACTGACATGGCAGAGAACCATTTTCCCCCTTCCACAGGAAGGAAGGCAGTGCCCTTCTCATCCATGATGTCCACCGGGGCAAAAGTCCATCCATTGATCTCTATGGTTTTCCTGTGGTCTTCTGTGGTATAGCGGTCTCCTTCATAATAGGTGTTGGTCTCCACGATGGAGGCATCGGAAAGCTTCTCCTCAAACAATTCTTCTACCCATGGTCTGGGTATGATATTTGGACCATACTGTTCTCCAGTGTGGAGTTTGACGGCTACCTTACCCTTCAGGGCGCATCCCACCTTATCATAGATACGCTTTAAGCCTTCCGGTGACAAATCTCTGGTAAAATACACGACTGAACATCTTCCGGTTCTCTCTTCGAATGGGAGATATTGATCTCCTCCCTTTCCGGCAGTAATTTTTTTCTTTCCCATCAATGATTACCTCCCATAATTATCATTTTCTTTGTTGTCAGGCTTTTTTATATTATTATTTATTATTTTTATCAGGCAAAGACTCTTCGTTCCTTTCAGGATTTTTTCATCGCCTCATTCATGCTGCCGCTGCGAAAACCCATAAGATCCATGGTGGTGTAGGAAAAACCAAGTTTTTGAAACACAGTCAGTATCCGCTTCCGGTTTTCCTCCAAAATCAACTTTCGGAAATCGGATGGCATAACCTCGATTCTTGCCATATCCTCATGGAGTCTGACTCTGTATTGTTTACAACCGAGATCTGCCAACAAAGCTTCCCCTTTTTCAATTTTTCTCAATTTATCTTTCGTAATGGTCTGACCATAGGGAATCCTTGAAGCAAGACAGG
>JBGUIF010000120.1:0-6093 GCA_045112755.1 Anaerobutyricum sp. | reverse complement strand
GAAGATTTGAACAAAACGATCGATATGGCGATCGAAAAAATTTTCGGTTACTTTACCTCGGATAATTATAAGAATTATCTTTCCACCATGGCAAAGTTCCATAAATACAGCTTCAATAATACTCTTCTGATCGCAATGCAAAACCCTGATGCCACCCTGGTGGCAGGATATAACGCCTGGCAGAGGAAATTCCACCGGCATGTAAAGAAGGGAGAAAAAGCGATCAAGATCATCGCGCCGATGACTTTCAAAGGGACACAGGAGGTGGAAAAGGTAGACCCGGTCACCCGGGAGATCATCCTGAATGCCCACGGGGAGCCGGAGACGGAGAAAAGGGAGGTTTCTTATCAGCGCTTTAAGGTCTCCAATGTCTTTGATTATTCACAGACAGAAGGAGACCCGATCCCTACCCTGGAAGTCCCGGAGCTTACTGGAGACCAGAAGGATTTTGAAGTCTTTATGGAAGCGGTGCGGAAGGTCTCTCCCGTACCTATCCGCTTTGATGATATCCCGGGAGAAGCCAGGGGATATTACAATAATGCCACGAAAGAGATCGTGATCAAAAAAGGGATGCCCGAGATCCAGACCATTAAAACTGCGGTCCATGAGCTTGGGCACAGTTTATGTCATGACAGGGATTTCCTGCAGGCTGCCGGCGAGAAAAAGGACCGGGTGACCATGGAGCTGGAAGCGGAGTCGATCGCTTTCTGCGTCTGTTCCTTCCTTAGATTAGACCAGGATGTCGGGGAGTATTCCTTCCCCTATATCGCAGGCTGGGCTGCAGACCGGGACAGGAATGTACTGCGGGAATCCATGGACCTGATCCGGACCACTTCAGGCAATATCATTGACGGAATGACGGAGGTATTCAAAGAATATGGATTGATGAAAGGACAGGACCTTGACCAGGACCAGGTAAATGATTATTTCGAGATTTACCAGATCGATCCGGAGGGGGAAGGGAGAAACCAGATGTTCCTGGGCTACGATTATTTGGAGAGCCATGGGCTTGCTGTGAAATCTGATGACTATCAAAAGATTTATCGTGGAGCCCTGGAGGAAGGGATGACCCTGGAAGGGATTTACGAGAAGTTTAACCTGTACCGGCCTGAGGATTTCAAGGGGCATTCCCTTTCTGTGGGGGATGTCGTTTTGCTGAACCGGTCCGGCCTGAAACAGGCGTACTTTGTGGACACGATCGGCTTCAAAGAATTCTCCGGATTCGATCAGGGAATGAAGCTGATGCAGGATGTAAAGAAAAGACCAGATGTATCTAAAAAGAGAAAAACAGTGACAAGAGATGTTGGAAAGGAGGCCGGATTATGCCGATGATGAGCAAAAACCCAAAGAAGGAGCCGGATCTTGTCTCGATTGCGAAGCAAGAGAGGTATAAGATCAGGCATCCGACAACATTAGTCAGAAAAAAACAGGAGTTTTTAGAGGAGAAGCCTGCAAGATCAGCCCGGGAGATCGAAGAGATCATAGGGACGATCGAACAATATCTGGTGCAGACAAGAGAAGTCCTGGACCGGATTGAAGAGGATATAACTGAACTGAAAAAAGAAGGCAAACTCGAAATAGAAAAGGATGAAACTATTCCCTCTAAGAAGGTTGCTGCCAAAGAGGTGGGAAAGACGTTATGATGAAGAAGTCTGTTAAGAACGGCGAAGGGGTCAAGTTTGAAAGAATCCGGAGGATCACAGGCTATCTGGTTGGAACCGTAGACCGATTCAACAATGCAAAGAAGGCAGAGGTTAAAGACCGTGTGAAACACGGATAGCCATGCCTTCGAATGAGAATGAACTATTGCAGGTCTCTTTTTACAATGCCCTTTGGAGGATCATGTCAGAGACTTCTTTTGCAGCTGCGGGTAGTTCTTCAAAATTATGGGCAATAAGACTAATCTCTATTTCCATTTTTGGCAGGACAGGCCCGCGGACAAGCTCGTTTGGAATCGTGGAGAGCATCAATTCCGAAATAACTCCTTTTCCGTTGTTGTTTTCGATCATGTTGATTTGGGTACTGGCTGCTTCTACCACCTGTGCATGGGACAGATCGATGTTTTGCCCTGCAAGCTGCTCTAAACAGGAGTCTTTTGCGACGCGACATAAGATCAAGTCCTCTTCCTTTTCTTTAAGATTAATTTTAACCGCTTTATCTCTGCTGATGGAAACCATGTGGTCGATCATCAGGAGCTTGTGTGACAGTCCAAGATAGGGGGATGTTGTGATGCCTATGTCTGCTTGATAGTTCAGCACCATAGTCTTGACTTCAAAGGGTGTTCCTTCCAGTAGTTCTATCTGTACATCCGGAAACTGCTTCTTAAAAATGGGAAGTACATGGGAAAGAATGAGCGATACTCCAAGGGGGACTGAAGCTAAACGGATCATTCCGCCCATCAGGTGGTTTTCTTCATAGGCACGCTGGTATAACCTGTTTTCAAGATCGGCCATCCTATAGGCGAGGGCGAGGATATCTTTGCCTGCCTCTATAAGCTTCAGGGAACTTCTTTTATTTCGTATAAAGAGTTTCACATTGAGCTCTTCTTCCAGTTTCCGAATCGCCTGGCTGATGGCAGGCTGGGAAACATAGAGTTTTTTTGCCGCTTCTGTAAGACTCCCCAATTCTGCTGCTGTGATGAAGATACGCAGGTTATTATTTAACATAATCATATAATTATGATCTCCTAATCATTTTTATATTAGACATTATAACATGTGCCGGATAAAATAGGAATCACTAAGAAAAAGAAAGTGAGTGGATGGAAGATATGGTGAAAGAAACGGTGATTCTGAATAACGGAGTAGAGATGCCGAAGATCGGTTATGGAGTATATCAGATCCCGTCTTTGATAACGGAAAGATGTGTCAGTGAAGCACTATCTGTGGGGTACAGATCGGTAGATACCGCACAGTGCTATGGCAATGAGGCCGCTGTCGGCAGGGCTATAAGGTCGTCCGGCATTCCGAGGGATGAGATATTTGTTACAACCAAGCTTTGGGGCGGAAGGGGCTACAAGGATACCGTATCCTCAATAGACAGTTCCCTTAAAGCCTTGGGAATGGATTATATCGACCTGCTGCTCATCCATGAGCCAACCGGCGATTTTCAAGAGATATACAGGGCAATGGAAGATGCATACAGGGCCGGGAAACTCCGGGCGATCGGAGTTGCAAACTTCCTGGAAAAGAACTATAAAAGCCTGCTTGAAACCACAGATATCGTGCCGGCAGTCGATCAGATCGAGACACATGTTTTCCGTCAGCAGAAAAACATGAGAGAACTTCTGAAGAAAAACGGAACCATACATGAATCGTGGTCACCGCTTGCCTGTGGACAGAATGGGTTCTTCCGCAATCCGACGGTAAAGGAGATTGGCATCAGATATGGCAAGACCAATGCCCAGGTAGGCTTAAGGTTTTTGTACCAGCAGGATATCGTGATCATTCCGAAATCCACGCATATTGAGAGAATGAAAGAGAACCTTAACATTCTGGATTTTGAACTGACCCCGGAAGAAATGAACGAGCTTGCCGGTCTTGATCTTGACAGAAGTATGTTCGGGTGGTGGTGATGACAGATGGAGCATAATTCTTTGACAGAAGGAACTCCGTGGAAGGGCATATTCTCTTTTATGATGCCCGTACTTCTCGGTTTATTGCTCCAACAGCTGTATAACACGATGGATACCATCATTGTAGGAAATTTCGCAGGAGAATCCCAGCTGGCAGCAGTTGGTGCCTGCGGTGTCCTTGCAATGGCGTTTCTGGCTTTGGCCAATGGCTTCTCAGCAGGAGCGTGTATCTTGATCGCTCATCTTTTTGGAGCTGGCAGAAAAGAAGATATGCGGAGGCAGGCATCTTCATCTCTTGTCGTTATGATCATTATGGGCGTGGCTGCGACAGCTGCAGGCATTATGATCAGTGGTTTTGCCCTTAAAGTTATCCTTGCAACGCCGGACAGCCTTATTCCGATGGCAAATACGTATTTTAAAATCTATGCGGCGGGACTGATCTTTCAGTTTGGATACAACATTGTATCCGCGATTCTTCGGGGAATCGGAGACAGCAAAGCGACACTATATTTCCTGCTGGTTGCCAGTGCAGTTAATGTCGTGCTGGACATCGTATTTGTATACTATCTTCACATGGGAGTTGCCGGGGCCGCAATTGCAACGGATATCGCGCAGGCACTTTCCTGTATTGTGGGATTTGCCTATATGATGAAGAAGTATCCTGTATTTCGATGGAGGATAAGAGAAATAACATATGAAAAGGATCTTGTGGTAAAGACTCTGAAAACAGGCTTTCCAATGGCATTGCAGCAGCTCATTGTTTCATTTGGATTTGTCTTTATCCAAAGAGCAGTGAACAGTTACGGTGAAGCTATGACCGCTTCCTTTTCGGTCGCGCAGAAGGTGGAGACATATATGACTCTTCCTGCAAGTGCCCTGATGACAACTCAGGGAACATTTACGGGACAGAATATCGGGGCAGG
This sequence comes from Anaerobutyricum sp., assembly GCA_045112755.1. Lineage (GTDB taxonomy): Bacteria > Bacillota > Clostridia > Lachnospirales > Lachnospiraceae > Anaerobutyricum. The sequence continues at coordinate 1,596 of JBGUIF010000120.1, read as the reverse complement.
CAGGCTGGATCGTGTAAAGATGGGGGCGAAGCACACTGTTTTGATCTCGGAGATCATTACAGCAATTATACTGATCGTAGTTTATGTGTTTGCTGGGCCTATTGTAACAGCTTTCGGCTTAGGTTCGGAAGCTGTGGGTTATTGCATAGATCATGTGCGGTTCGTCGCCTTAAGTCTTCCGGTATTCGCATCATACTTTCCGCTTCTGGGACTGTTCCAAGGGGCAAACAATGCATTATTTTCTACTCTTGTGGCAACAGGCGCGCTGACGATCAGGGTGGCAGTCACTTATCTTCTCCAGAGTATACCGGGCTTCGGTTTCCATATGATCTGGTGGAATACCCTGTTTGGCTGGGGATTTGGCTTTACCCTTGCGTGGGTGCATTTCCTTCGTGGGAACTGGCAAAAGGGAATGAATTATCAACATATAAATGAGACAAGGAGGCAAATACAATGAAGAGAACAATCGTAGTAGTAGGAGCAGGCAACGGATGCGGAAACAGGGTAGCGGAGAAGTTCGGACAAAATGATTTCCGTGTTATCCTGATGGCAAGAAATGAAGAGCATCTGAAAGAGTACGAGAAGGAGTTTACAGACAAGGGAATCGAGGTCCATACAAAGGTTGCCGATGCTGCAAAGATGGAAACGGTGACAAATGCTTTTGATGAAGTAAAGGCTGAATTTGGAGTGCCGGATGTCCTGTTTTATAATGTAGGCGTCACAATTCCGGATGCGAACTTGAAGGTAGAAAAGAATGCAGATCTGCTGGTGAATCGTTTTCAGGTAGATGTCGCAGGAGCGTATCATGCGATTCAGCAGGTAGTAGGAGAAGAGTTCAGTGAAAAGAAAGGGGCGATCCTTGTGACCGGTGGTGGATTTGGTCTCTACCCGATGGATGAATTCCTTCCACTTTCAATTGATAAGGCAGCTCTCCGGGCTATGTGTATTGCTCTTCATAACAAACTGAAAGAGCGAGAGATATATGTGGGAACGTTGACGGTTACCGACAGTATAGTCCCCGGCGGAAAATGTGATCCGGCACTGCTTGCAGAGGATTTCTGGAAAATGTACGTAGAGCGCAGTGAATGTGAAATGATGCATTAAGACTTTTTGGAGTTTAATAAATGAGTCATCAGGCCATAGGTAGTATTCATGAATGGATACAGTCTATGGCCTATTATTGTAGGAGGAGAAAAATAAATGGATGAAACAAGCAGAAATACTACAGAGATCATTATGCAGATCCATAATCTTTTTCGGTTCGCAGATCCGGTCTTCCGCCTTGGGGCTGTCGGTGTCGTTAAGCTGATCCAGTTCTTTGCCCGGATGGTCAGGGAGAAGAAACTTTCTGTCATTGAATTCGAAGATTTTGGACAGTTTCTGAAGGTAACTGATGGAAAATATGACATCATGAATATACCGGCCATGGATAGAGACCAGCTTCTTACAGAAATGAAATCTCTGGATATCCATTATATGATCATGCCTGATCTGAACAAGGAAGATGGGTTAATGCAGGTGGCTGTCTATCAGCCGGATCGGGAAAAGTTCGGTTCCTGGTATGAACGATACCTGATCGGAAGGATGCAGGGCGGA
>JBGUIF010000119.1:0-6481 GCA_045112755.1 Anaerobutyricum sp. | reverse complement strand
TGTACACATGCTGCCGAATACCCTCCGGGTTCTTCTGCCGGCCATCACCATCGGATTTAATAATGCTGTTCTGGCAGAAGCAAGCATGAGTTTCCTTGGCATCGGCGTCACCCCTCCCGACGCCTCTTTGGGTTATATGCTCTCAGAGGCCCAGGGCATGCTGGCATCCTGCCCATGGTATGCCATCTTCACTGGCCTGGCAATCATTCTGCTGGTTTTCGGTGTCGGCCTGATTGGGGAAGGTTTGCAGGTACAGAATCGGGAGGTGATCTGAGATGTTAAAAATCAGAGATCTTCATGTAAAATTTGACAATCGGGAAAATGAAGCGGTAGCCGGCATTTCCTTAAAAATCAAAGACGGAGAAATCGTCGGTCTGGTGGGAGAAAGCGGCAGCGGCAAAACCGTCACAGCCATGAGCATCGCCGGTCTCCTTCCCCGGAAGCAGTGCACCTATTCAGGGGATATCCTCCTGGACGGGAAAGATCTGCTTCACGCAAAGCGGGAAGACCTTAGAAAGCTCCATGGAGCTGAGATCGGTGTCGTCTTTCAGGAACCCATGAGTTCCATGGACCCCTTGATGAAAGTAGGCCTCCAGGTGGGGGAAGTGCTCCGGATTCACACGAAACTGAATAAAAGTGAACGTCGGCAAAAGGTTCTGGAAGCCATGGAGGCTGTGGAACTCAATGACCCGGAGGCTGTGTATGATAAATATCCCCACGAACTGTCGGGGGGTATGCTGCAGCGGGCCATGATTGCGGCCGCCATCGTCATCGAGCCATCCCTGCTGCTCCTGGATGAGCCCACCACCGCCCTGGATGTCACAATTCAGGCCCAGATTCTTACTTTACTCAAACGCCTGAACAAAGAGCGCGGCATTTCTATGCTCTTTATCTCCCACAACCTGAATGTCGTACGAAAACTCTGCCGCTGGGTGGCCGTCATGCAGAAAGGAGTCATCGTAGAAGACGGGGAGACCTCCGAGATCTTCCTGCATCCCAGACACCCTTACACAAAGAATCTTATCAATGCGATCCCCAGGCGGGACAGGAAGGAGCGCCCATGAATCCGACCAGCGATCTTGTATTGGAAGTAAAACAGGTCAGTGCCGGCTATCGCAGCGGCGGCCTGACCAAAAGAGGCGGTAAATATAAGAGGATTCTTCACGATGTGGACTTTTCAATCCGCCATGGAGAGATCCTCGGGCTGGTGGGAGAAAGCGGCACGGGAAAATCAACCCTGGCCAGGGTGATCCTGGGAATGGTAAAGCCGGAAAAGGGACAGGTGATTCATCACACTCCCCGTCCCCAGATTATTTTCCAGGATCCCTACAGTTCTCTGAATCCTGCCTACAGTGCCTGGTGGTCTGTGGAAGAGCCTTTACGGATCTATGGTAAATACAGCCCGGAGGAACGGAAAGAAAGAGTAAGGGATATGCTCTTAAAGGTGGGACTTCCGGAAGAATGTTATGAAGTAAAACCCGATGAGCTCAGTGGCGGTCAGCGTCAGAGAGTCAGTATCGCAGCTGCTCTGATCCGCCGGCCCCGCTTTATCATCGCTGACGAACCGGTCAGCGCCCTGGATGTGACCATCCAGGCCCAGATTCTCAGACTGCTCCGGCAGCTGAGAGATGAACTGGATTTGAGTTATCTTTTCATCTCCCACGACCTGAACGTGGTTTATCAGCTGTGCGACCGGGTCCTGGTCATGAAGAGCGGCCGGATCGTAGAACAGGGGACTATCGATGAGGTCTACAACCACCCCAAAGAAGAATATACCAAAAAACTATTGGAGGCGAGTCTGTGATGACAATAAGATATATCGCGGATATGCATTTTGATTATGAGGATATCATCGCCTATGATAACCGTCCCTTCCACAGTGTCAAAGAAATGAATACTGCCATGATCCACCGCTGGAATCAGGTAGTGGCCCCGGGAGATCTCACCTGGATTCTTGGTGATTTCTGTGCCGGCACAGTGGACCGGTGGAAAGAACTGCTGGGAGCCCTCAGAGGAAAAAAAGCCCTGATCCTGGGCAACCATGACAACCGTGAGGCAGCAGAATGTCTCAGGGATTATTTTGAAGATGTGAGTGACTACCGGGAGATTCGAGACGGAGATCAACAGGTAATCCTCTGCCATTATCCGGTGTTCGCCTTTCACAACCATTATTTCGGTGCATGCCACCTCTATGGCCATGTTCACGATTCCTACGAGTGGCATATCACGGAAAATGCAAAGCGGCTCCTTAGAAAACTCTATGTCCGGAACGATCTGATGCGTATGACGAACGTGGGTGCCATGCTCCCCTATATGGATTACCGGCCTCGGACCCTGAAAGAACTGGATGCTTATTTTTAAATTTAATGCAATAAACCCTCTGCAGACTCTTTATTGCACCAACATGTAATTCAGAGGTTTCTTGCCCCCTGCAGGGCATATCCAATTGTGCCGATGCAGACACTGAAAGGAGCAATTATGAAATTTATCTCATGGAATATAGATTCTTTAAATGCTGCCCTCACCGGGGCCAGCCCCAGGGCAGAACTTTCCAGAACTGTCCTGGAGACCCTCTCAAAGGAAGACGCCCAGGTCATTGCCATTCAGGAAACAAAACTGCCGGCAAAAGGGATGAACAAGAAACAGCTTGCTGCCCTTCAGGAATACTTCCCCGGCTACGACTATGCCTGGACCAGTTCCAGGGAACCGGCCAGAAAAGGTTACGCCGGCACCATGGCTCTCTATAAAAAGGATCTTTCTGTCAAGGTTAACTATCCTTCCATTAAAGCCCCGGAGCCCATGGACTTAGAAGGCCGGATGATCACCCTGGATTTCCCGGAATTCTACTTTAATCTGGTGTATACTCCCAATGCCGGAGACGGCCTGAAAAGGCTTGGGGAAAGACAGATCTGGGACAGAAAATACAAAGAATATCTCCACAGGCTTGACCAGGAAAAACCAGTCATATCCTGCGGAGACTATAATGTGGCTCACAAAGAAATCGACCTGGCCCATCCGGAAAGCAACCGCCGGTCACCAGGCTTTACCGACGAAGAGAGAGAAGGTTTCAGCCGTCTGCTTGACACCGGCTTCATTGATACTTTCCGCCATGTTCACGGAGATATTCCCGCTGTCTATTCCTGGTGGGCCCAGAGGGTAAAGACCAGCAAGATCAACAACTCAGGCTGGAGGATTGATTACTTCCTGGTCAGCGACCGGATTAAGGATCGGGTAATCCGGTCTGAGATGATAGACTCCGGCACCCGTCAGGACCACACACCGATTCTCCTGGAAATGGACTTCTGATCGTTATAACAGGGCTGCCGCATTAAAACGGCTGCTGCGTTGACTTAAAAGGCAAGGATTCCCATGTCCTATCCTCCAGTTTCTGATCCGCTTTAATACGGCAGCCCCACTAAATATTCCCTGGATATACATAGGTCAGGTGACCAGCGGCAATCCCGCACAACTCCATGATCCGGCTGACATCTGTCGCCGGCTCCCTCATCTTATAGCGAGGAAAGTATCTTGTGATGTGGAGAGGGATAGCTGGGTCCAGAGAAGCAATCCAGGCTGCCTCCTCTTCCATATCCTCTGAAGAGTCATTGAAACCCGGTACAATCAGGGAAGTAATCTCCACATGAGAAGACCGGCAGGCTTTCCTGATGAAATCTTTCACGGTGTCCAGGTCTCCTCCCAGACGTCTGTAGAGTTCGGGGCGGAAAGCCTTCAGATCGATATTCATGGCGTCTATGTAGGGAAGAACCTCCTTGAGTACCGGCAAAGTAAAGTTCCCATTGGTCACCAAAACATTTACCATACCTGCCTGCCGGACCAGTCTGGCAGTGTCCCGGACAAACTCATAACCGACCAAAGCCTCATTGTAGGTGAAGGCCAGGCCGACATTTCCTCTCTGTCGATAGTCCAGAGCCAGCTGGCATACTTCCTCAGGTGACATGGCATATAGACGGCCGCAATCTTCCTCCCTCGCAGCAGCGATACTGTAATTCTGGCAAAAGAGACAGGCCATATTGCACCCGTAGCTTCCTGCCGAAAGAATCATGCTTCCCGGCATAAAATGATACAGAGGCTTCTTTTCGATGGGATCCAGAGCCAGAGCTGTCAGTTTTCCATAGTTTTCTGAGACGATGGTCCCTCCATGGTTTCTTCTGGCTCTGCACCTCCCCAGCTGCCCTTCCTCCAGATTACAGTGGTGGGAGCAGACAGAACAGACGGCTCTAGACATGGCGGATCACCTCGAATCGATAAAGAATCACATCCGGATCATCCTCCAGGATTCCCGCCTTCTGCTTAGCGATGGAAACCTGGTAATCCACCGTATCCACGCCCTCCAGATCCGGGAGCAGGAGCCCCCTTCTTCTGCCTTTCTCCACAATAACACCATATCTTTTCACATCCAGATCTGCCTCCGATGCGATTCTCTCCGGCTCAGTAAGAACATCCACATGGATATCCAGATAAGGAAGCTCCCAGCTTTCTATCGGCATAAAACGTGGATCCCGGGTAGAGGCCGCTATAGCGTTGCTGATAATCTCCTGGGCCAGATTGGCCCTCACCGGCAGAATAGTTCCGATACATCCCCTCAGTTGTCCCTGTTCATGGATGGATACAAAGGATCCTGCCCTGTCCGTCAGCATCTGGCTGGGTAACTCTTCCGGGTCAGGCTGATAAACCTGTCTGTCTTTGATATATTTCTCTATGGTGTCTCTGGCCAGTTTTACATAGGCGTCCATGCTATACCCCCAATCTTATTCCGCGCAATGATAAATGACAAAACCATAACCCACCCCAAAGGTGGCTTCATGGGCCAGTTTCCGCACCATAAGTTTCTGGCCCTGCAGGGCTCCTCCCATGATGGTAAAGGACCGGTGTCCGCACTCCATGCTCTCTTCCAGAAAATTCTCTCTGAAAGCCAGCAGTTCCTCGAAAGCTCCTCTTCCCATGACATCCATAATCTTCTGGTCATAGGCAGGTCCCTGAGGTCTGAATCCATAGGGTCCCTCCTCTTTCTGACAATGACTGAGATCTCCGCTGGCAAGGAAGACAGCCTTCCTTCCCAGCTTGTCCACAGCCTCCCGGATGATGGTTCCCAGCATCCAATGATCTTGTAGTGAGCAGCCTGAAAGACCGATTCTCACCAGTTGGTAATCTTCATAGGCCTGATTGATAAAATAAAGAGGCACCATAGTCCCATGATCGAGATTGGGATCCATCTCCCCCATACAGCCTGCCGGAAAGGTTCTGGCCTGGCAGATCTTTACAATCTCATTTACCAGATCCCTGTCATAATCCACTTCCATCCTGACCTGCCCTGCCCGGAAGTGACCGAAGTCTCCTTTGGCATGACTTCCCGGAGAAATGTGAAAATAATCCCGGTACATCACGATGTGGGGAGATGTCACAATAATGGTGTCAGGCTTTATGGCAGCGATGTCCCTTGCCACCTCTCCAAACGCATCCAAGGATGCCTGAATTTTCTTTTCCTCTCCTCTTCCAATCTCAGCCAGGGCAATCGGCGGATGGGGAACCATATATCCTCCAACGATAGCCATCCTGATCCCTCCTTCTTCTGAATGCTTTCTTATTATTTTATCTTATTTTATCATAGAAAAGCCTCTACATTCTCTCTATTATGGAAAAAACCGATAAACTTATCCCACTTTTTTTCACAGTAATGCTTTAACATTATCTGTCGTTTGTGATATAATGGCTATAACACATAGACCCGGGTTCTGACAGCCCATCAGTTTCTATTATAGTTTCTATTTGTCATTCTATTAGATTTCCTGATAAAACAGAGAATCTAAACAGACAATACGAACAGATAATCTAATAGAAAAAACAGAAGAATTATGACGGAGGACAGATTATGGAAATTACCATTGAGTTAATCGAGAAAGTATTGGATGCCACAAATGCCGATTACAGAGTCGTAAAACAGGCATTAATTGATGCAGATGGAGATGCTGATGCAGCCATAGCCGCCATCCGGGCAGCAGAGGCCGAGGCTGCAACTCAGACTGAGGCTGAGACAACAGATCAGGCTGCAGAGGATGACCAGACTTCCTGTGAAGAAGACGATCAGACCCGTGAAGGTGCTGATGATCAGAAGAAGGAAGAAGGGTTTGACTGGACCACTGACTGGACGACGGATGAATTTGCCGATGATATGGTGGAGAAAATAAAGAAACGGGTGAAAGAAGGAAATGTCAGCCACATCGTCATCACCAAAGACGACAAAACCGTCCTTGATATCCCTGTCAATGTCGGAATCGTGGGAGGACTTCTCGGTCTGGCTCTGATTCCCTGGGCTCTGATCTTTGGTGCTCTTGCCGCCTACGGACTCAACTGCAAGGTTAAGATCGTCAACCAGGACGGAACAGATGAAGAATTATAAACATTAAATATAGCTGGGGCAGCCGCATTAAAGCGGCTGCCACGTTAACTTAAAAGAAAAGGA
>JBGUIF010000118.1:0-27790 GCA_045112755.1 Anaerobutyricum sp. | reverse complement strand
CTCCGGGTCAAATTGCACACGGTTGACGTTGATTCCTATGCCTATGACCACATAGTCAAGCTGATCCATTTCAGCTCCCATCTCCGTGAGGATCCCGCATATTTTCTTTCCGTGGATTACCAGGTCGTTGGGCCATTTGATCTGACAGAACTCCCCTGCGTGTTTCTCCACCGCCTCCGCCACAGACAGGGCGGTCACCAGAGTAATCATGGAAATACGGTTGAGGGGAATCTCCGGCTTCTTCAGAATGGTGTAGAAAAGGTCCTGACCCCCCGGCGAAATCCAATGTCTGCCCCTGCGTCCTTTTCCCCTGGTCTGGATGTCAGCGATATACACGCTGTCATCAGGGGCTCCGGCCAGGGCCCGTCTTTTCGCCTCCTCATTGGTGGAATCAATCTCCGGAAAGCAGCACAGCTGACCGGCCGGCAGTCCCGGAGGCAAAAAGGACCGGATTTCCTCCTCCAGAAGAAGGTCGGGACTTCGCAAAAGACGGTAACCCTTGCGGGTCACCGACTCTATCTCATATCCTTCTTTTTTCAGCTGATTTACGCACTTCCACACAGCAGTCCTGGATACGCCCAGTTGCTCACAGATCGCCTGTCCTGAAACAAACTCATCCCGGCCGCGCAGCAGTGCCAGTATCTCTTCTTTCATGATGATAACGCTCCTGCAGGAATCTCCTAGTCACCCAGGGTAGCCACCATCACAGCTTTGATGGAGTGCATCCTGTTCTCCGCCTCGTCAAAAACCACAGAGTTGGCAGACCGGAATACCTGATCTTCCACTTCCCGGATATCAAGGCCCAGCCGGTCTCTCATATCCACTGCCACCTCTGTCTTAAAGTCATGGTAGGCAGGCAGGCAGTGCATGAAAAGACATTTCGGATTCCCGGTATTTTTCATCATCTCCCGGGTTACTTTAAAGGGAGATAGGGCTTTGACCCTGACAGGGTATAATTCCTCCGGTTCTCCCATGCTCACCCAGATGTCTGTGTAAATCACGTCAGATCCCCTGACATCTTTGGGATCATGGGAAATGCTGATGGACGCCCCGCTTTTATGAGCCAGCTTCTTCGCGCGCTTTAATACTTCCGGATCACATACGGTCTCCTCAGGGCCTACTGCCTTGAAGGTCATTCCCATGATGGCACACCCATACATCAGCGCATACATTACGTTATCAGAGAGGTCTCCGACAAAGGTCAGACACATATCCTCCAGCTTCTTGTCGATATGTTCCTCCATCGTCATGAAATCTGCCAGGACCTGGGTAGGATGATCAGTGTCCGTCAAGCCATTCCAGACCGGCACTCCGGCATATCTGGCCAGATTCTCTACGATATCCTGCCCGAACCCACGGTACTCGATCCCGTCGAACATCCGGCCGAAAACCTTGGCGGAGTCCTCCAGGGATTCCTTCTTGTTCATATGGGAATTCTGAAGATAGACGACATTGGCCCCTTCATCTGCCGCTGCCACCTCGAAGGAACATCGGGTCCTTGTGGAGGATTTGTCGAAGAGAAGAACGATATTCTTACCTTTCAGGCTCTTTCTCCTGATTCCTTTCTTCTTATCCTTTTTCAGCTGGTGTCCCAGATCCAGCATGTAGCGGATCTCTTCTTTATTGAAATCCAGCAATGTCAGAAAATTGCGGCCTCTTAAATCCATGATGTCTCCTCTCTTACTCCCGGTTCTCATCCTGTGTCATGGTCTCTTTCAGACCCGCTGCCAGACCTGCCAGCCCCTGAATCTCCGATGGGATGATAATTTTGGTTGCCTTTCCGTCGGCAGCTCTTTCAAACGCCTCCACTGCCTTGAGCTTAATGACTGCATCGTCGGCTCCTGCTTCACGGATTGCACGAATTCCCTCTGCCTTGGCCATCTGCACTTTCCTGATGGCTTCCGCCTGACCTTCCGCCTCACGGATCATGGCCTCCTTGCGGGCATCTGCCTTAAGAATGGCTGCTTCCTTCTGAGCCTCGGCCTCAAGAATCATGGACTCTTTGGAACCTTCTGCAATCAGGACAGTGGACTTCTTCTCACCCTCTGCCTTCAGAATGGCCTCTCTTCTCTCACGCTCAGCCTTCATCTGCTTCTCCATGGCTTTCTGAATCTCTGAGGGAGGAATAATATTTTTCAGCTCTACACGGTTCACTTTGATACCCCAGGGATCTGTGGCCACATCCAGCGTTGACCGCATTTTGGTGTTGATAATCTCACGGGATGTGAGGGTGGCGTCCAATTCCATGTCACCGATAATGTTACGCAGCGTTGTCGCCGTGAGGTTCTCGATGGCCATAATGGGATTCTCCACGCCGTAAGCATAAAGCTTGGGGTCTGTAATCTGAAAATATACCACCGTGTCAATCTGCATGGTAACATTGTCTTTGGTGATTACCGGCTGGGGTGCGAAGTCCACCACCTGCTCTTTCAGATTCACCTTCCTGGCAATCCTCTCGATAAACGGCATCTTAAAATGAAGACCTACAGACCATGTTGACTGATAGGCTCCCAGTCTCTCCACCACATAGGCACTGGCCTGGGGAACCACCCGTACACAGGATAAAAACAAGTATACAAGAAGTACGATAATAATCAATGGAATAATAAACATTATTGAACTCTCCTTCTAAAAACCTTATTTTGATTGGCAAAAAACGAATCAATGGATCTCGTGATAGATCCTCTCTTCCTCTGTCTCGCCTTTTACAATTAGTTTCACACCGCTGATCGCGACAATCCTGACCAGGCTCCCTTTGTGCAGAATCTGCTCGTCGTCCACACTCCTGGCGCTCCAGACTTGTCCATTCACCGTCACCTGTCCCTTATTGGTCAGGTTCTCCACGGTCTCTGTCACCAGACAGGTCTCCCCGATCAGCCGGTCAGCATTGGTTTTGACGGTGCGATTATTCAGATATTCTCTGGCCCAGGCTCTGGTCAGAATCAACAGGATCACAGAGACAATCACAAAGGCAGCCACCTGTATCAGCTCACTGAATCCCAGATAGGCGAGCAGGGCCGCCACCAGAGCCCCTCCCGAAAACCAGATGGTCGTGAGGCTGGTGGTCATAATCTCAATCAACAGGAAAACGGCTGCTGCCCCCAGCCAATATAGAGCAATCATCTTTCATCACTCCTCTTTGTCCAGCATTTTATATACTTCAAGATAAATTATCAGCTCCTCTGCATTATCAAAAATATGGTAAAGTTTGGCAATGCGGGGCGCGATAAAGTGTTCCCGGATCCCATGGTCCATCATTTCTCTGAGTTTATCAAAGTATCCGTTGATATTATAGAGGATAACCGGTTTGGGCTGCTTGTCAAAGGCCTTCAGCACCAGGGTCTCAAAAAACTCATCGAGGGTTCCGATGCCGCCGGGAAGGACAAGAAACACCTGACTCTTCTGCTGAAGCAGCTTCTTTCTCTCCCTCATGGTCTCCGTCATAATCATATGATCACAATCATCATACAGCTCGCCATCCACGTCGAAAAATGACGGTGCGATTCCTGTCACCTTTCCGTCTGCGGACTTTGCGCCTCTGGCGATGGCTCCCATCAGTCCTCTGGCTCCGCCTCCGTACACGATATGATGGCCTTTCTCCGCAAGTCTCCTTCCCAGTTTCTCCGTCTCCTCCTTGTAAATCGGCTGGATCTTATCGGCGGAGGAGGCATATACGCATATATCCATGACTCATCTCTCCTATTTCTCTTTTTTCTACTGCTGCTTGTGAAACTCCAGGCTGTAGCTGATCGTGCGGCTTAGTCCGCCGGCAAGTTCCTGCTCTCCTGTCTTTTCCTCAATGGATCCTGTAAATCCGTCATCATCGGTCCGGCCCAGCCATGGCTCCAGACAAACAAAGGGGCCCTCCGGTTTGGACCAGATTCCCACATAGGGAAATCCCTCACAATAAAGGCTGACAAAAGGCTTCTTATCCGGGTCCGCTATACGGACACAGTCAAACTGCCCATCCTCAAATACCATGGCGTCAAGGTCAAACATGTCCTTTCGGATCGGGGCAAAGCCCTCCTCCAAGGGGAGAGAGTATACCTGATCCGTTACCGCCAGCCCGGTTTTCGTGTTCAGTAAAAGATACTCTGCCTTTTCCTTTCCGGGAAACTCCAGATAGTAGTCAGCCCTTTCGCCCCTGCCGGGTTCAGCCGGAACATTGAAGCCCGGATGCCCGCCAATAGAATAAAACATGGGCTCACTGCCGGCATTTTCCACCTTCCAGATTATCTTCAGAAGCCTGTCGCTGCCAAGTTCATGGGTGACAGTAAGGACAAAATCATAGGGATATATCTCCTTTGACGCGGCATCGGCAGTCAGTCTGTGAGTGATGGACCTGTCTGTCTTTTCCACCAGTTCGAAATCCCTGTCCCTTGCAAAACCATGCTGAGTCTTCATGGGATATGTCCTGTCCCCTGCCCGGTACTCTCCACCGGCTACTTTACCTACAAAAGGAAAAAGGATAGGCGCGTGCCGGTTCCAGATTGCCGGATCTGCATTCCACATGCGCTCCAGTCCGGAATCTTTGTCTATGACACTGACCAACTCAGCGCCTGCATCTGCAACTGTCACTTTTATCTGATCATTTTCTATACTGTGTAATGCCATAAGATACCCCCTGTTATTAAATGATGGTCAAAACCGCCGGCATTTTATGCTCCGCTGTCAGGAAAAGTTCCGCCAATCAGAAATTATTCCCTGCCGCCAGTTCTTATGTACATCGTAATCATACCATAAAGGGCAGAAAAGATACACTATTCCCTGTCCGGCAGACAAAAATTTTTTATCAGTTTTTTCCTTGCCCTTTCCTCTTCGCTGCCCTGGCGAAACAAACCGCAGCGACACACTGGTGCCGCTGCGGTTATCTTTTCGTAAGTGTCTGCCTGATCCTTCAGGCTTCTCCCAGGAGCTGTTTCAGAAGGACTCCAGGGAATCCACATCTGCTTTTATGCCTCTTCTTTAATCCACCTGGCCACATCGAGCGCGTGGTAAGTGATGATCATATGGGCTCCTGCCCTCTTCATGCCGATCATATTTTCCATGACAATCTTCTTCTCATCAATCCAGCCGTTTTGGGCCGCTGCCTTTACCATGGAGAACTCACCGCTGACATTATAGGCACAGAGGGGCATGTTGGTTTTCATGGAAGCAGTCTTTAAGATATCCAGGAATGCCAGTGCCGGCTTTACAATGATAATGTCGGCTCCCTCATCGATGTCATCCTGAATATCCCGGATTGCCTCCCGGGCATTATGATAGTCCATCTGGTAAGTCTTTCTGTCACCAAATCCCGGTGCGGAATGAGCTGCATCACGGAATGGCCCATAATAGCCTGAGGCCATCTTGGCGCTGTAGGACATAATCGGCGTCATGGTCAGACCCGCTTCATCGAGGGCTTCCCGAATTGCCGCCACATGACCATCCATCATATTGGACGGAGCCACCATATCGGCTCCTGCCTGGGCACAGGTCACTGCTGTCTTAGCCAGCAGAGGAAGGGTCTCGTCATTTAAGATAATCCCGTCGTGGATTACGCCGCAATGGCCATGAGAAGTGTACTCGCACAGACAGATGTCCGCGATGACCACCAGTTCCGGAAATACTTTCTTGATATAGCGGATTGCTTCCTGGATAATGCCATGTTCATTGTAGGCTTCGGTACCTCTCTCATCCTTATGCTCCGGAATACCAAACAGGAGCACTCCTTTGATGCCGGCCTCACGAATCCGGTCCAGTTCCTCATCAAGCCTGTCTATGGAATACTGGTAGATGCCGGGCATGGATGGAATAGGATTCTTAATGTCTTTACCCTCAATCACAAAAACCGGATAAATTAAGTCAGAGACACTCACCGTTGTCTCTCTCACCAGTGCTCTCAGTCCCTCTGAGGCCCGTAAACGTCTTCTTCGAATCATAATGATCTCTCCCTTCTCTTCTGGCCTGCCCTTTTTAAGGGTAGTCAAATATGATAAACTTTCAATTATTGAAGGTCCTGGTTCTTTCTGCCGGGTACTCTCTCCCGGGCAGCTTTATCGCTGCGGCCAATTTCAATGTACTGAATCATGCCGGGACCCAGATCTTTTGTGGGCCTGGAGATAAACCCGTGTTTCTGATAGAAACTTTCCCGGCCCAGTGCGCACATCAGATCAAACATCATCGTCGTCCCCTCATAGCCCTCATTTGTCACAAATTCTTTCAGAGTCTCGAGGATCAGACTTCCAATGCCCTGCCCCCGGACCTGGGGCAGTACAATCAGGTCCTGCACATAACAGATTACGGCGCCATCGCCGACAATCCTGCCCATGCCGACCGCAACCCCGTCCTTGTAGGCAACAAGGGTATACAGGCTGTTATTCAAAGCTTTCCTGGCCTGGTCTCTGGTCAGGCTGCGAAAACCGGCAGCCTTCCGGAGGCTCAGGTAGGTATCCATATCAAGCCGGTCCTCCATCAGGTGTATCATAAATAGTTCCCGCCTTTTTTATTCCTGTAATTCGTGCTATTTATTATACCACTTTTTCCCTGCCCTGTCCCCCTCACTGGGACAGTTTTTCCATCCGGCCGTCATCCATGGCTTTATCCCGGCATCCGGCAAGTGCAGCAAGCTCCTCCCCGGTGAGAACTCTTCCTCTGGAAAATGCGGCGTCTGCGGCCTTTCTGAGAATCGACCTCCGGTCCTTTTCTTCCGGGTAAAGGTCTCTGATCCTGATGCGCAAATCTCCCAGCTGGTCTGCCAGATCTCCATAATATTCCGGGAGGTCTTCCTCTATTTTGCGTCGGATGTTCCTAGTCAGAGCAGGACTGTTGGTACCGCTGTTGATACCGATACTGATTTCCCCTCTCTGCACCACTGCCGGGAACTGGAAACTGCATTCCTCAGGGGCGTCAATGACATTGACCGGGACATCCCGGCTGTGACATAATACTGCCAGCCGATGATTGAGCTGCCTGTCTCCGGATGCTGCCACCAGCAGAACCGCCCCATCTATGAGGGACTCCAGCTCCGGGCCTGCTTCCATGACGAGACAGGCATCTGTGGGAAGAAGGGCCCGGATCTCCGGACAGATTTCCCTTGAAACCACAAGGACATCACCGCCATATTTCAGCAGGGTCTCCACCTTGCGCAGAGCCACTCTGCCTCCGCCTACGACGACGCATTTTCTCCTGCTGATATCCACAAACATGGGAAATAGTGCCATAACTACTCTCCTCTACCCTTCTCTTTCATTCTGACTGCATTTTTCCAGCCTGACTGACAGGCTGTGTTTTTCATTTCTTACCTCTCAATCCCTATCCGGGCACTGATACCCCGGTCAAAGGGATGTTTTCTCTTGCAGATTTCTGAGATATAGTCCGCATGATCCATCATCTTTTGAGAAGGATTCCTTCCAGTAAGTACCACTTCGAGACCGGCCGGCTTTTCTTCCAGAAAGGCCAGGACCGGCTCCTCACTGAGAAGTCCCTTATCTATGGCATAGAGGGCTTCATCCAGTACCAGAACATCATACTGGGCTGCCTGCCCGGAAAGAGTCCTGAAAATGCTGTCATTATTTTCAAGAACTTCCTCCAGCTCCCCGGCGGTCATCTGGAAGGTGAATTTCTCATAATTCCTTCCGGGAACAATGGTTATTTCCGGAATCCGTTCCAGCACCTTACGCTCACTGGAGCTGTTGTCTTTCAGGAACTGATGAAAAAGAACCTTCCTGCCGCTGCCTGCCGCACGGACAGTGAGGCCCACGCCGCAGGTGGTCTTTCCTTTGCCGTCGCCGCAGTAAAGATGTACCAGACCGACGCCGGAATGATCGTCTTCCAGACCGCCGCAGCCGATGGACGGGCTTTCCTGTTTCTCAGCCCCCTGGTCTTCTCCGAAAAGGATCTTATAGATGGCATCCATATCCAGGCTTCTCCTGGTCAGGTCTGCCAGTTTGTCATACTGTATTTCTTTATACTCAGCAATGCTCAGATGGCTCTCTTTTGGATTGATTCCTTTCTCCTCCATGATGTCAGCCACCAGAGCAAAGAGCAGGTCTTCATTGTCAAATATGCCATGCAGGTAACTGCCCCAAATTCTTCCGTTTTTTGTCCGGTAGGCATCCACTCTGCCATCCTCCAGCTCAATCATCGGCACTGCCTGGCCAAGATTTTCCGTGGTTCCCATGTGGATCTCGTATCCTTCCAGGTCCCGCCGGTCAAGGCCATAGATATTACTGTCTTCCAGGATGCTTCCCCGGATCCGGGTCCTGGTCTTGTCTTTCAGAAAGACAGTCCTGGTGTCCAGGAGTCCCAGTCCCCTCATCTGTCCTCCATGCTCCACATGGTCAGGATCCGACATTTCCCTGCCCATAAGCTGAAAGCCTCCGCAGATTCCAATGACCCTTGTGGTCCTGGCCTTGCGGATAATGGCGCCTTCGAGGCCGCTCTCTATGAGCCATTCCATGTCTCCCATGGTGTTCTTGGTTCCCGGAAGAAGAATCAGATCCGGATCACCAAGTTCTTTTTTATTGGTCACATAACGGATTGAAACTCCGTCCAGGAGTTCAAACACATTAAAATCTGTAAAGTTGGATATGTGAGGCAGGCGAATGACCGCCACGTCAATGCCCTCACTGATGGTCTTCTGGTTAAGCCGGTCGGAAAGGCTGTCCTCATCGTCCACATCAATTTTCTCCATGGGCATCACTCCGAGCACCGGCTTTCCGGTCAGCTCTTCGAGCATATCAAGACCCGGCCGGAGAATTTCCACATCGCCGCGGAACTTGTTGATCACAATGCCGCAAAAACGGTCCTGATCCTCCTGCGGAAGCAGCTTGATGGTCCCGTAGGCAGAAGCGAAAACGCCGCCTCTGTCAATGTCGGCCACCAGGATTACAGGGGCCTTGGCCATCTTAGCCATACCCATGTTGACGATATCGTTTTCAGCCAGATTGATCTCCGCGGGAGACCCTGCCCCTTCTATAACGATGATATCATTTTCCTCCGCCAGATGGTTGAAAGCCTTCATCACTTCCGGTGCCAGCTGGTCTTTCATCTTATAATAATCCTGGGCACTGAGATTGGCAAAAACCTCCCCATTAACAATCACCTGAGATCCCATATCACTGGTTGGCTTCAGAAGAATCGGATTCATCCAGTGGGTCGGTTCCACCATGGCTGCCTCCGCCTGCATGGCCTGGGCCCGGCCGATCTCCAGACCCTCTTTTGTGATATAGGAATTCAGGGCCATATTCTGGGATTTAAAAGGTGCCACTCTATATCCATCCTGTCGAAAAACCCGGCAGAGTCCTGCCGTCACAAAGCTTTTTCCCGAATTGGACATGGTCCCCTGGACCATGATCGCCTTTGCCATATCAAATCCCACTCCTCTCTTGTAATATCTCTTTCAGGGCACTGATCAGCTTCTCATTTTCCTGATGGGATCTCACGGCCACGCGCCAGTAGTCATCTCCCAGGTTCACATAATTACTGCAGTTCCTGATCATGATCCCATATTTCTCCAGTCTTGCGTCCAGGTCAGTCATGCCTTCTGCCCGGAAGAAAAGATAATTGGCTGCTCCCGGATAGAGACGGACAGGCAGGCCGGAAAGGGCCTCCATCATAAATGCTCTTTCCCTGTTGGTCACTTCCACCACCTGCTCCCGGTAATCCGGTCTCTTCAGGGCTGCGATTCCGACGCATTGGGCTGTATGACTGACCGGCCATGCCTGGCCGGCCCTGTTCACCCTCGCAATCAAATCCGGATCTGCAGACAGAAGGTATCCCAGTCTTAAGCCTGGTATCGCGTACATCTTGGTAAAAGACTTTAAAATCAAGAGATTCGGATTCTTTTCCAGGTATCCCCTCATGGTGAAATCCTCCTCCCCCTGACAGATCTCCAGAAAACACTCATCGATCATGAACCGGATTCCCAGTTCCCGGGCCCGGTCCAGAATGACAGCCAGCAGGTCCCTGCCGGTCAATATGCCGGTGGGATTACTGGGGTTGCAGATAATCATCAAGTCGATATCCTCAGACATCAGGTCCATGATATCCTCATGGATCTCCAGGTCTTCACCCATCCGATAATAGACCATTTCAGCCCCTGCAGCAGTCATAGCTTCCTCATACTCTACAAAAGCCGGAACGGGAAGGAGTACCTTGCCCGGCCTCAGCCCATAGGCCAGCCGAAACAGAAGATCTGCCCCTCCGTTGCCGCAGCTGATGAACTCTGCCGGAATCCCGTCATGGCGGGAAATCTCTTCTCTGAGGGCTGTGCAGTCCGGATCCGGATAATTCACGATTCCGTTAATGGAAGAAATCACTGCTTCCCGAATAAAATCCGGCAGGCCGACCGGGTTAATGTTGGCGGAAAAGTCCAGAACCTCTGACTCTGGAATCCCAAGCCTTCTGGCCATTTGATAAATATTGCCCCCATGGCTGCTCTTCTGTGTCATCGCTAGCCGCTCCTATCTTTTTTATAATAACCATATCGTCATATGATTTCGTTAATTCTTCACAACATGATTCACAGGGAAATGCCTGTGATCACCAGGTCAACAATCGGACATCAGCTTCCCTGTCCCTTCTAATGAGCGCAGCGGCGGCTGAAATCCCAGCAGAACCGGCAGACCGTAGACCAGCCAGCTGATACCGCAGCAGATGATCAGGGTCAGCACAGCACTCACATAGAGGAGTTGATTGGTCCTCTTGATATCCTGGTACTCCACCGGCCGGATATCATCTCCTATGGTGGGCTTCTCCACCACCTTGCCAAAGTAAGTGTGGGTCCCTCCCAGCTGTATATTGAGCGCTCCCGCGGCCACCGCTTCTGTCTGGGCACTGTTGGGACTCAGATGGTTGTACCGGTCCCTGCGGAAGATGCGGACTGCCCCCTTAAAATCCAGCCCCAGGATAGCTGCCGCCATCATCATGGCCGCTGCCGCCAGTCTGGCCGGAATAAAACCACACAGGTCATCCAGTTTCGCCGAAGCATGCCCTATATGGATCAGTTCCTCATTCCGGTAAGCCACCATGGAATCCAGCGTATTTACCGCTTTGTAAGCAAAGCCCAGGGGCGCACCTCCAATAGCAATAAAAAACAGCGGAGCCACCACGCCGTCAGCCGTATTTTCTGCGATTGTCTCCACATCCGCCCTGGCAATCTCACTCTCGTTAAGTTCCTGGGTGTCTCTGCCGACAAGATAAGAAATCTCCCTCCTGGCTCCCGGGAGGTCCCCCGCCTTCAGCCGGTCGTAAACTTTCATGGATTCCGTCTCCAGGCTTTTAGTGGCCAGAATCTGGTAGATAAAAAATGTTTCCAGCCCAAACCGCAGCCAGGGATGCACCCTGCCTGCAGCGTACAGTATCCCATAAACCACGAGAAAGGTACCTGTCACAATGACAAAAGTCAGCACATAACCGCAAACCAGTTCACCGGTCTCCTTTCTCGGAATATTTTTCTCTTTCACTTCGTCGAAGGAACAGCCATAAAGCATCCGCTGCATCCCTCGTTTAATCCTGTCAATAAACCATCCGATAATCTGGACCGGATGAATCAGTCCGTGGGGATCACCAAAAACCAGATCCATCAAAAAGCCCAGGATCATTGCTGCAATCAGTTTCATCACTCCACCCCTCCATAGCGGGACGCCATATCCACAAAACGCCTCACTACATCCTGGCAATTATGAAAATACAAATGCGGGTATCCGGCCATCACATGGTCCTGCACATAAACCCCTTCCCAGCTTCTCCCTGTAGATTTGGAAATCCGGAAAATATCCCCCCTCTGATCTGCCTTGGAATAGTGGAATTCATGGGCACGGATTATTGTTCCCTTGTCGAAAAACGCAGTGTCTTTGAGGGCTTCCATCTCCACATAGCCAAACTGCATGGAAAGTCTCCTCGTCATCCTGACGTCTGTGTCAATGAGCCCCAGCATCGGTTTCTCTGTCTCATCGGTCTCCACCAGATTGCGGCAGGCGTACATGAAGCCCCCGCATTCGGCAATCATGGGTTTTCCCTCACGGACTGCCCGCAGGATGGATTCCTTCATGGAGAGATTGTCACTGAGTTCTTCCCTGTATGTCTCCGGGTAACCGCCTCCCAGATAGATTCCGTCAGTCCCAGGGGGCAGCTCCTGGTCATGGACCGGGCTGAACCGAACCAGCCGGGCTCCCATCTGCTCGAGAATATCCAGATTTTCCTGATAGTAAAAGCAAAAAGCCTTGTCCCAGGCCACAGCGATTCTGGCCCTGGGTTTTTCCGGCATTTCGGGAAAGTTCATCTTTGGCAGCGGGGCTGCTCCCCTGCCCAGGTCTATCAGCAGGTCCAGATCGATCCCCTCCTCGGCGGTATCACCCAGTCGGTCGAGGACCTCATCGAGATTATCAATCTCCGCCGCCGTCATAAGACCCAGATGCCTGCTGCCGATAAAAATCCCTTCCTTCTGGGGGAAATAGCCCACCACTTTCACAGGCAGGGTTCTCTCAATTTCCGGTTTCATCAGCAGGTAAAGGCCTCTGGAACAACGATTAAGAATCACCCCGGTCACTGGGTTAGTCCGGTATTCCAGCAGTCCCTTGATCAGAGGGATCATGGTGTGGGACATCCCCTTGACATTGAGGATCAGAACGGTGGGTGTCTCCGTCACGTTAGACACCGTATGACTGCTCTTGTCAGAGGATACACCGATCCCGTCGTAGTAGCCCATAACACCCTCAATGACCGAAAAATCTGCTCCCCTGCTGTCCTTGGCCAGCAGATAGCGCAGATCTTCGGGCGTGGAGAAAAAAGGATCCAGGTTTCTGCAGGCATTTCCCGTAATATGGCTGTGCAGCATAGGGTCAATATAGTCAGGCCCGCATTTATAGGGCTGGATATTCACTCCCCTCCTGGTCAATGCCCGGAGGATCCCGCAGGTGATGCTGGTTTTGCCGCAGCCCGAATTGGCCCCGGCCAGCATGATTCTGGGCATATTCGTGTTCTGTCTGATCTCTTTTTTGTCCATCGCGGGGCCTCCTTTTTCTCTTAATACTATATATTCAAATGCTTCAATTCTATGAGTGCGGCCTTGCTATCAGAATCATAGGAATCCCTGCCTGGCGGCAGGCTTCCACCTTGACATCCACGCCGCCGGTCCTGCCGCTGTCCTTGCTGACCATCACTCTGGCATCCAGCTGCCGGATCAGCTGCAGGTTGTCCTGGAGATTATAGGGAGGCATCTGTCCGATGACATGGTCTGCCGGATAGCCGGCCCTGGCGCATGCCTCATAGGAAGCCGGTGTATCCAGCACTCTGACAAAAACCCTGTCCACGGCCTTCTCCACTCCCCTGGCATAGACTGCTGCTGTATTGGCTCCCGTCGTCAGAAGGATGTTCCCTTCCATCTGATTCAGCAGAGCCACAGCCTCCTCCACATCTTCCACCCTGAAAATGTTCTGGTAATCATACTGGATTTCCCTTCTGTCATATCTGTGATAAGGGATGCCCAGGCACTCGGCCGCCTTTCGTACAGTCTCAGTCACAATGGCTGCAAAAGGATGCGACGCGTCAATGATTTCCCCGCAGGGTTTCTCCTGCAAAAGGGAGATAAAGCCCTGCTCATCAAGTCTTCCCACATGGAGATCGATATCATAATCCGACAGCATTTCCGCGCCCAGGTCTGTTGCCACACTGGCGAGAACTCTGCGGCCCTTGTTCAGTTCTTTTTCAATCACCTGCCGGGACTCTGTGGTGCCGGCAATCACTAAAACATCATATTTCATAGATGGCCCACATTCATATCCGGTGCACCTCTGCCTGGCAGAAGGCCCGTCTCACAATTACATCTCGTTCTTGATCACCATGGTCGTAAAATATCCGTACTTTCTTTCCGGATCCAGCGGTCCGACATACTCGCCCTCAAGGCCGACGTTGCTGATTACCACGGCATTGTTTTCCTTACCTCTTTCTTTGAGAATCTCATAGACCTCTTTCACATAATTGCCCACTTTCATGATTACCAGATTATCGAAGTCGTCAAGAACTTTTTTCACCTGGTCTGTCCCCTTGATGGACGGAACCACGCCAAATCCCTCATCGCCTTCCACGATGGAGATATTTGCCCTGCTGGCACCTGCACAGAAAGCCGGGATGCCGGATACCATCTGCACATCATAACCATCCTTGATCAGAACCTTATGGACATAGGAGTAGGTACTGTAGATGCCGATATCCCCAAGAGCCAGCATGGCAATATTTTTTCCCTGGTCAAGAAGCTTTTTGATCTCCTCCGTTGCCTCTGCCCGGCATTTCTCCCGGACTGCCTTGTCGGGATTCATGGTGAAAAGCACCTCATGAATCTTCTCGTCAGGAATCTCCACTGCACCTCTGGCGATGTCGAGAGCCACACTTCCCTCACCAAGCTTCTTCACCGGATAAGCCACGACATCGGCCTCCTTAATCAGCCTTACCGCCTTCAATGTCATGTATTCCGGATCTCCGGGCCCTACGCCGATTCCATATAATTTTCCTTTCATTTCAATCTCCTTTCGCGTTTCTTTCTCATGTTTTTCATTTCTTTCATCAAATCATGGCAGTTTCTCAGCCTTCCTGATATGGTCCACATAGATCCTGGCGATGTCATCCAGTTCCCCCAGTCCTTTTAGAATGATTTCTGTCTGGATCCCTCTTGCCTTGAATCTGGATTTCCATGAATTCTCCTGGTCTCCTGCCAGGTCTTCTCTCACATGGTTCCCAGCCACAATCAGCATTGGCATGAGACAGGCTTTTTTCAACTGCCGCCTGTCCAGTTCATTCAGCACATCATCCAGGGAGGGCGTTCCTTCCACAGTTCCCACAAAGGCCCGGTCATAGCCCATTTCGTGCAGCAGATCATTCATCTTGTGATAAGCCTGGTTGGCCTGATGCTCTGTACCGTGGCCCATAAAGACCGTGGCCTCATCCTCCATCCGTGCCTTCCCTGAGGCTTCCAGCATAATTTCTGCCGTTCTTCGGTAATCTTCCTCCGTGACCAGCAGGGGATCTCCCAGCTTCAGTCCGGGAATCTTTCCCCGGTAATGCTCCAGTACTCCCAGAATCTTCTCATATTCCCTCCCTTTTAGGACATGGGTGGGTTGACAGATCACCTCATCATAATTCTCCATGACCAGCTTGTCGAGTACTTCCTCGGGATTCAGTATATTCAGTCCCTGGGTCTGCTTCAGCTTCCGGATGATCATCTTGGAGGTAAATGCCCGGAAGAAATCATATTTCGGAAAAGCTCTGCGGCAGACATTTTCTATGTTGGTGATAGCATAGCCTGCCTCTGGCGCGCTGGTGCCGAAACTCACTACCATCAATGCTTTTTTTGTCATAACTGTTCCTGCCTTTCTGCGGGTCCGTCCTGGGAGGCCCCTTTCCTGGCCCGGATATTCGGACATACCTGCATACCTGCTTCCGGCTGCTCGTATCTGCAGCAGCGGACCTCCGCAGCAATTTTCAGATTTCCGCCGTGTAAATCATCACCGGATTGTTGGTATCCAG
This sequence comes from Anaerobutyricum sp., assembly GCA_045112755.1. Taxonomy (GTDB): domain Bacteria; phylum Bacillota; class Clostridia; order Lachnospirales; family Lachnospiraceae; genus Anaerobutyricum. The sequence continues at coordinate 12,286 of JBGUIF010000118.1, read as the reverse complement.
GATATGATAGCTGCCAATCTTTCGTCCCCTTCCGACGGTTGCCTGGATCACATCATAATCCGGGTCATACCTTCCAAGAAGTTCGCCCGTCTCAGCGATGGTTTCCAGAGTAACTGCAGACACCACCACTCTGACCTTTTTTGGAAAGGCCGCGATCTTCTGGAGGACAAGGTCAAGCTGTCCTCCGCTCCCGCCGACGAAAACCTTGTCCGGCACCGGCAGGTCATCCAGTACATCCACGGCTTCGCCTGCATGGATCGTCACATTTTCTGTACCGAATTTCTCCTTGTTCTTTTCGATCAGATCAAGAGCCGTCTGGTCCCGTTCCACTGCGTGTACAGTTCCGTAGGCAGCCTGCCTGGCACACTCGATGGTGACTGAGCCGGTGCCTGCACCCACATCCCAGACCACATCATCCAGGGCCAGCTTAAGTTTGTGAAGGATGAGAACTCGGATCTCTTCTTTGGTCATGGGCGTCTTTGCCCTCTCAAAATCTTCATCTGACAAAAATCGGGCTCTGGTGACTTTCCTGGGAGAAGGATTTTTAATCAGCGCCACACTGAGACCCGGAAAATCCTTTGCGGCCATGTCCTGGGGAGAACCGGCGTCGATGATCTCATCATCGTAGGAGAGGTTGGCACCGGCAAAAACTTTGACATGGTCCAGTCCGAAATCCAGCATGATTCTGCTGAGCCATGCCGGCCCCTGCTCCTTACTGCAGAGAAAGAATGTCTTCGCATTTTCTGTCACAGCCAGAGCCACAGATCCTGGCGTCTTAAAGCGTCCGTGAACGCTGACAATTTTCGCCTCCTCCATGGTCTCTCCCACTGCGGCGCCCAGCATCTGAAGTGATCCGATGCCGGGAATAATCTCTATATTCCAGTTTCTGCTGATCTCATCGTTCAGAATCGTGTGATAAAGACTGTACATCAGCGGATCTCCACTGACAAACAGCACCACGTCACACCCTGAGGACAGGAGATCATCCACCTGCTCAAGGGTGGGCCTGATCTTTCTCATGGGAGCAAAGGTCGTGCCCGACTTATGGCAGCTGTCCTCCAGCATGGGGAGTACCCTTCTGGCCGCTATGACCGTGTGGGCTTCCTCCATCCTTTTAATCGTCTCCGGCAGCAAATATCCGGGGCTCCCCGGTCCGATACCGGCTATTGTCAGTCTGCTCATCGATACCTCCATCTATCCTATACTCTCTTGTTATCAGATTATTTTATTCTCGTTTCTCCCGGAATCTTTCCCGGAACGGCGTTCTCTTACGTTTTCCTCAGTTCTTTTTTGCGGCATTTTCCGCCAGTTCCGGCGCAGACCCGGGCTCTCTCACCCGGGCCAGTACCTCCCTGGCATTCCGGCTTTCTGCCAGAATCCGGTTGCCGGAGTCCAGAAAAACAATTCCGACCTCCGCCATCTGATGAGCAGTTTTGCAGCAATACTCCGACGCTTTCTGGGCCATATCCTGCCAAATGTCATCATAGCCGTTGTCACGGACAATCTCCATGGCCTTTTTGGTGGTGAGACATCCATAGACATCTCTGATGATCTCCACCGGCGCTCCATGGAGGGCCAGATGGGTGCAGATGGTCTCGATTCGTCCATCAGCCACATGACTGTGGGTATTCATGGTGCCAGAAGCCACTTTCACCAGCTTGCCCACAAATCCACCGATGAGAATCTGGGTGAAGCCCCGCTCCACCGCCTCCTCAATCATGAAACCGATATAATTGCTTACCTGCAGGATACAGCGGAATTCCCCAAACTCTTCCTTCAAGGCATTTTCTCCGGTACTGCCAAGAACAAACAGAATCTCCCTGTGCCCCTGATTTGCATACATGTCAAGTTCTGCCAGAAGGGAATCTTTCATAGCTTCCTCGCTCATGGGCCGAACGATCCCTGTGGTCCCGAGAATGGAGATGCCGTCCACGATGCCAAGCCGGGGATTAAAGGTCTTCCTGGCCAATTCTTCCCCACCCGGCACACTGACTGTCACCCTGGCTGCCCGGGCTCCAATCACCTGCCGCAGCGCTTTCTGGCACATCTGCCTGGGCACAGGATTGATGGCCGGCTGTCCCGGCGGGATTTTCAGGCCCTCCTGGGTGACGATTCCCACGCCGGGTCCCCCGGCAAAAGTGATCTCTCCGTCGTAATCAAAGATCTCCAGTCTGGTCACAATCTCGCTGCCGTGGGTCACATCCGGATCGTCTCCTCCGTCTTTAACAATGGCGCAGGTGCCGTACTCTTTGGGGACCACATCCAGATATAATGTTTTTCCAATTGGGGTATCCACCCGGATCACCGACGGGCAGCGGCCTGTCGTCTGCCAGACAGCCGAGGCGGCGGCTCCTCCTGTCATACAGGAGCCGGTGGAAAACCCTTCTCTCAATTTCTTAGCCATATTTATTCTGAAAAATCATCCTCTTGATCAGATGGAGTACAGCATGGCATTACAGATGGTCGCAGCGATATTGCTGCCTCCCTTTCTGCCCTTGGGAACAATAAAGGGAACCCCTGCTTCCATAATTAATTCCTTGGATTCCACCACATTGACAAAGCCGACAGGAGCACCGATAATCAGCTCCGGCCTGACTTTTCCTTCCTTGATCAGCTCATAAATCCGGATCAGCGCTGTGGGCGCATTGCCGATGGCATAGATGATGGGCCTGCCCAGGGCCGCCCCTCTCTCCACACAGATTGCAGCTCTGGTACAGCCTCTCTCCCTGGCCTCAGCGGCCACATCCTCATCCTGCATAAAGCAGTGGGCCTGTCCGCCCAGGGATTCCAGTTTTTTCTTATTGATGCCGGACCAGGCCATCCTGGTATCCGTCACGATATGGGCACCCTTCTTCAGAGCCTCCACTCCAATATTCGCTGCATTTTCAGAAAAACAAAGATTATCGGCATAATCGAAATCTGCCGATGTATGGATGCAGCGTTTCACGATGGAGAATTCCGGCTCGGGCCAGGTTCTTCCCCCCAGCTCACTGGTGATGATCTCCATGCTTCGTTTTTCAATATCCATCGGTTTAACAATTTCAATTCGATCTAACATGTATTTTTCTATCTCCTTAATCCAATTCCTCATAAGTGCCAAACTTGGTGTCTTCAAAACTGGGCAGCTCCCAGTAGGCCTTAAAAGCATAGTCGGCGATGGTGAAGCCGATCACAGCGCCAGTCCCTTCACCAAGGCACATTCCTGCCATGATGTAAGGCTCTTTTCCCATCCCTTCAAGAACCAGCCTGCTGGCCGGCTCATTGGAGCAGTGAGAGGGGAAAATATATGGCGCACACTCCGGAGCAATCCTTGTGGCCACCAGTCCTGCAACGGTAGAAATAAAGCCGTCCATGAACACCGGCACCTGGTAGACCGCTGCTCCGATACAGCATCCTGCCATACCGGCGATATCCAGACCGCCCACTTTGGCCAGAACATCCAGGGGATCTTCTGGATTCACCTGATTGATTCGGATGCTTTCCTTGATCACCTCAATCTTATGGTCCAGCCCCTGGCTGGTCAGACCGGCACCTTTTCCGGTCATTTTCTCCACCGGCTGGTCCAAAAGGACAGAACAGATGGCACTGCTGGTGGTGGTGTTTCCAATACCCATCTCTCCTGTGGCAAAGAGGTTGTAACCTTTTTCCTTGAGCTCCCGGACCATATCGATTCCCGTCTCAATGGCTTTTACTGCCTCTTCCCTGGTCATGGCCGGTCCATGGAGCATGTTTGCCGTACCGTATCTCACCTTGCGGCGAATCACTTTCGGATTGTCTGAATCTGTGACGATTCCTATATCCACCGGATAGACGTCCGCTCCGCTCACGCCGGACATAATACAGATGGTCGCATTATGTTTTGTCATATTCTCTGTGACAATCTTTGTGACCTCCTGGCCTGTCTGGGTAACCCCCTCAGCCACAACACCATTGTCCGCTGCCATGACGATCACTGCCTTTTTGCCGACCCGGGGGTTTTTGTCCCTGTAAATACCGGCAAACTGCGTCACCATGGTCTCCAGTCTTCCAAGACTGTGCAGAGGTTTACCCAGCGTGTTCCAGCGACGTCTGGTATATTCCATTGCCTCCTCATCCAGGGGCTGGATTCTTTCTAAAGCTTCCTTCAATGTCAACATATCTACATACCTACTTCCCTTAATAAAATGCCCTGTGATATTATATTTATTCCTGTTCCAGGCCAGGTTTTATTGCACAATAAGCCGAACCAGGGTTAAAGGTTCCATGCCGGCATATCGTATCAGAATCATAACCAGCAGCAGAAACTCCACTTCTGCCAGCTCACTGCCTGCCCCCATCACATCGCCGGTGATACCCCCGATCTTTCCAGTGATATATACCCGGAAAAGATAAGCCAGGAGATAGAGGACGGCAAAGATGACCAGCCCCCACCAGGAAAAGGCAGCAATCATGGCGATCAGGCCCAGAATCACAGTGCCGGCCACAGTCCCGAAATCCACTGTTCCCACATAAATTCCGATACCGGTCTTTCTGGGATAAACAGCCTTATAGACAATGGCGCCCTGCACCATCTTTCCGACAATCGGCATAAGCAGGATCATCAGCCAGCGGATATCAGAATGGTAGATTCCTGCAAACTTCAAAGCCAGGTCAAAGCACATGGCAATACCGCCATTGGTTCCGATCCGGCTGTCTTTCATAATCTCCAGCATCCTCTCTTTGGTCCTGGCAGAGTAGATCCCATCCGCCGTGTCCGACAGGCCGTCCAGGTGAAAGGCCCCCGTCAGACAGAGGTAAGCCAGCATGGCAGACAGGATGCCAAAGGTTTCCGGCAGCAGCAGGGAGACCAGCAGGTAGACCGCCATACACAAAAGCCCAAGGATCAGTCCCACGACAGGATAATAAAGGAATCCTTTATGCATGTCCTCATCCTTGACTTCTCCCAGGTCAACATTGATCGGTATTCTTGTCATAAACCCTATGGTCAGCAGCAGCCGTTTTATCTGAGTTTTCATGGTTTTCACTTCCCGTTACTGTCATTTGCCGCATCCTGGATCATGGTCTCTACCATGCCCCGGGCCGTGTAGACTGCAGCTGTGCCGGCCACTTTAAGGCCCAGCCTTTCTGCCGTTTTCGTCGTTACCGGACCGATGCTGATATATTTCCCTTTCATGGCAGAGAGGTCCTCCACCATGGAGGCGTAGGCCTTGACTGCCGAGGAGCTGGCAAAGGTTACATAATCTATTCCCGGCAGCATCCTGTTCAGTTCCTCTGCCTTTCTCTTATCATAAACCGTATGGTAGAGGGAGATACAGGTACAGTCAACGCCGGCTGCCCTGATGGCCTCCGGAAGCACCTTATTGGCCTCCCTGGCCCGCAGCAGCAGAACTTTGTCTTTCGGTTTAAGCAGTGGAACCAGACTTCTTGCCATGTCCTCCGAAGAGAAGGCTGTCGGCACGAAATCACAGTAAATGCCGTGCTCTTCCAGAGCCCTTCTGGTTCCGTCCCCTATGGCGGCGAAATGGATATGGGCAAAACGGCGGATATCCATATGGAGCTCCTTTAGTTCATCAAAGAAGCAGGATACTCCGTTGGCACTGGTAAATACTATCCAGCTGCAGCTGTCCACCTGATCCATGGCCTCATGAAAATCAGGAGTATGAAGGGCTTCTGTCCGAACCAGGCTGAAGGAGATAGCCTCCGCGCCTTCCGCTTTCAGCTGGGGTGATAATCTCTCCACCATGGAGGCACTTCCCGTGACAAGAACCCGCTTGCCGGACAGGGGCAGACCTCCGTACCAGTTCAGCTCTTCTCTGAGGCTGACCACGTCACCGACCACTGTGATGGCTGGTGTTTTAATGCCTTCCTTCTTTACCACTTCTACGATATTTTCCAGGGTCCCGGATGCCACCTTCTGTTTAGCGGTGGTTCCCTCCTGCAGTACTCCCACTGGGGTTTTAGGATCTTTCCCATTGTCAATCAGGTTCTTCACGATATTTGGCAGGTTCTTTAAGCCCATCAGGAAGATCAGTGTCCCCTCCTCTTTGGCCAAAGTATCGTAGTGCAGAACATTTTCTCCCTTTTTATGGTTTCCCTCATGACCTGTGATCACGTGGAAGGAGGAGGCGAAATCCCTGTGGGTTACAGGAATGCCGCAGTAGGCCGGCACCGCGTAGGAGGAGGAAATGCCCGGAATCACTTCAAATTCCACTCCGGCCTCACGAAGTTCCTGACCTTCTTCACCGCCCCGGCCGAAGATGTAGGGGTCACCGCCTTTAAGACGAACCACCGTCTTGCCTTCCTTTGCCAGGCTGATCAGAAGCTCATTGGTTTCATACTGTTTTAGATGATGGTGGGAGGACCTCTTTCCTGCATAGATCAGTTCTGCGTCATCCCGGACTTCATTGAGCAGGGAATCTGAAGCCAGGCTGTCATAGACTACGACATCTGCCTCCCGCAGAACCTTCAGTCCCTTCCTGGTAAATAAATCTTCATCACCGGGACCTGCACCCACCAGATACACTTTGCCCTGGCTGACTTCTCTGGCGATGGCCTGTCCCAGTTTTCCCGCAGTCCGGAAAGGATCTCCTCCATCCAGCGGCAGGCTCATGGCTGCCCTCTTGATATGGATGCCATCCTTGACAAACATGGCCCTCATGGAAAAGACGTTCTTTTCTCTTTTACAGAGCGCCGCAGCCGGTGCATTACAGCTGCCGCCGATGGCGATCAGGAAGGATCTTTCTGCCTCCAGCAGACAGGCAGCTTCCCGGCTGTGGATAGCCTTAAGAATCTCCTTCATCTCCTCATCGTCATTACGGCTCTCCACGGCCAGAATTCCCTGGCCTGCTGCCGGCAGAAACTCATCAGGGTCCAGATACTCGTAAAAGACGCCTTTCTCCTCCTGATATTCCAGCCGCTCTATTCCCGCGGCCGCCAGAAGGATGCCGTCATAGTGCCCTTCCCGCAGCTTTCTGAGCCTGGTCTGGACATTTCCCCGCAGCAGCTTAATCTGCACGTTGGGGTTGATTTCCCGAATCTGCAGCTCTCTTCTTAAACTGCTGGTACCAACAATACTGCCGGGAGCCAGATCCCGAAGCTTCTTTCCGCTGGTGGTGACAAAAGTGTCCCTGACATCAGCCCGGTCCAGCACAGCGCCGATGCCAAGCCCCTCCGGAAACTCCATGGGCATATCCTTGGCGCTGTGGACAGCGATGTCCACTTTGCCGGACAGGAGTTCCGCTTCCAGCTCCGCCGTGAACACACCCTTACCCCCGAAGGATGTCAGAGACCGGTCCAGCATCTGGTCTCCCCGGGTATCAATTTTTGCAATCTCCACCTCAAGTTCTGGAAATGCTTCTTCTATTTTTGTTTTAACAAGCTCGGTCTGAATCAGAGCCAGCATGCTCTTTCTGGTACCGATGCGTATTTTCTTCTTCATGGAACTTAATCCTCCGTGGCAAACCCGTATTTATCCTGATATCCTCTCGGCGTAATCATCTTTCCATCGGATACGTAGGTATTGGAATTACCGATGATAACAATGCTGAACATATCAATGGGGGCATCCTTGATGGCGTCGAGGGTTGTGAGATAGGAGGCCTGCTCTGCTCTGCCGGCATGACGCACCACGCCGACGGGCGTCTTGGGATCCCGGTACTTCATCAGAATCTCTGCTGCCTTCTCCACATAGTCTGCCCGTTTCTTACTTTTGGGATTATAGAGGCATACGATAAAATCACCCTGGCCTGCACAGTCCACCCTCTTCATAATCAGGTTGTAAGGCGTCATCAGATCGCTGAGGCTGATAACTGTGAAATCATGCATGAGGGGCGCTCCCAGGACGGATGCCGCTGCACTGGCCGCAGTCACACCCGGCACTGTCTCAATCTCGACATCCGACTTCTTCTCTCTGGCAATCTCTAACAGGATGCCGGCCATGCCGTAAATCCCGCTGTCTCCGGAGCTGACCATGGCCACCGTCTTACCCTCATCGGCCAGGTCGATGGCCATACGGCAGCGGTCCATTTCCTTGGTCATGGGAGTCGCAACATACTCCTTATCCGGGAAGAACTCTTTGAGCATCTCCACGTAGGTGGTATAGCCGGTGATCACATCGGCCTTCTCAATCACGTCAATTGCCTTTGCTGTCATGTGTTCATATCCGCCGGGGCCGAAGCCCACCGCATATAATTTACCCATTCTCTATTCTCCTATACTCTGAATGCTGGTTCACATAGATTATTTCGCACTCTGCCCGGACCGCAGGCTTTCCTCCTGTCTCGGGCATCTGATCAATGGTTCAGACAGCGGAAAAATACTTCCAGATCATCGGGACTGTTATTTTCCCGTACCCAGAAAAACATGTGGTCAAAGGCTTTCTTTTCTCCCTTTTCCGCTGCGACCTTCATAAAGTTCTCCCGGGCCTGCCTCATGATGGGCAGCGACTGCTGGAAGACCATCCACTGCTCAAACTGCAGCTCATACTCTTCCAGAATCCCGTAGGCCGCCTTGGCCTCCCTGCGCTTTCTGGCATTATTCTCCTCGGCAATCCGGGTGAAATCATCAATATTATAATAGCTGATACCTTCGATACTCTGAACGCGGGCATCAATGTCCATGGGAACTGCCAGATCCACAAAGACCCTCTGCTTAGCCGTAGGCATAGCATTTTTCATCTTGACATAACTGAGGGTGTAATGGGGGCTTGAGGTGGCGGAAATCACTACGTCCATCTCATCCAGATACTCGTACCTGTCGTCATAATCAACAGTGATAAAGTCTGAATCTCCGTGCTTGGTGCGGATGATCTTGTTATTTCTGGTGGTGACATAAATCTCTGCCTGACCAAGGGACTGAATATTCATGAGGACGATGCCGCCGATTCTTCCTGTGGCACCGATAATCATGACCTTTTTATCCCTGAGACTGCCCAGTTCCTCCTCGGCAATCTTCACCGCCAGAGTCGCCGTGGACACAGAAGTCTTTGACAGGTCTGTCTTTGTCTTCACCTTCTTGGCTGCTGTGACTGCGTCACGGAAGAATGTGTTGAGATACACTCCTGTAGTCCCCAGGGACCGGGCCAGCTTGTGGGCTGTCTTCACCTGCCCCAGAATCTGATCCTCCCCCACCACCATGGAGTCGAGACCGGTGGCCACGGAAAAGAGATGGTCAATGGCTCTTCTCCCATTGTAAAAGAGAAAATAATCTCCCACATCCTCGTCGCTTGCCCCGGCTTCCTCAAGAAGGACATCCTCCATAATACCGAATACCCGGCTGCTGCGGTCTGAGTCAGCGTAGACATACATCTCTGTACGGTTACAGGTGGACAGGACAACACACTCCGGTGTCTCAATATGTCCGGTCACGGCCTTCATCATATTCTTCTGCTGTTCTTCTGTAAACGCAAACAGCTCCCGGATATGCAGCGGCGCATTCTTATGACTGACGCTGATAACCTGTATACTCATTTTTTACTGCTCCTTTAACTCTGATGGGAATCTTATTCTTTGGCTTTACGGAATTCGTGGGTAAATGTTTTGTCGTATAACTTAGAAAGCTCATATTCGTCACCCAGGAAGTCTCCCACAACAGTTAAGGCAGTCTTGGTAATGCCCGCCTCATGAACCTTCTGCGCGATATTCATGAGATTTCCTCTTACGATCTTCTGATCTTCCCAGGAAGCCTTGTAAACCACTGCCACCGGTGTATCTTCCCGGTATTCTTTTCTGAGGGTCTCTGAGAGTTCCTCAATCATGCCTACACTGAGGAAAATGATCATGGTGGAGTTGTGTTTTGCCAGATCCTGCAGTTTCTCCTTGGGCGGCATGGGGGTCCTGCCCTCCATCCTGGTCAAAATGACGGTCTGAGAAATCCCGGGGAGAGTATATTCTTTCTGAAGTGCCGCTGCCACTGCCAGGAAGGAGCTGACTCCCGGAATCACCTCGTGGGCAATTCCCAGCTGGTCAAGCCTGTCCATCTGCTCCCTGTGGGCACCGTAAACAGCCGGATCTCCTGTGTGGACTCTGGCCACATCCAGGCCTTTCTCATCAGCCTCTTTCATGACGTCGATCACTTCTTCGAGGGTCATGGATGCACTATTATATATTTTTGCCCCTTCCTTGGCCCCTGCCAGAACCTCTTTATTGACAAGAGAGCCTGCATAGATGATGACATCTGCCTGATCGATCAGTTTTTTTCCTTTAATTGTAAGCAGTTCTGGGTCCCCTGGACCAGCTCCGATAAAATGTACCATATTGTCTCTCCTTTTTTTGTTAATGATATGTTGTCAGTTCTTTATATTTAATAAATTCTTTCCTCAGGGGTTTTTGACAGGGTTTATTATGGCGTTTATTTTGTGAGAACTTCCACTGTACGGGCGATATCCTCATCAGAGTGAGCTCCCGAGACGAACATGGCCTCAAACTGGCTCGGAGCCACATAGATCCCCTCCTCCAGCATATAGCCGAAATAATCCGCATATGCCCTGGTATCAGCAGAGGTGGCACTGGCATAATCCTTGACTTCCTGATCAGTGAAGAAGGCACTCAGCAGAGACCCCACCTGATTGATATGAAGCTTAAGACCATATTTATCTGCCCTCACCCGGAAGGCCTCAGCCAGCTTGCGGGCGTTGGCTTCAATCTGCGGGTAGATCTCCGGATGGTCGCGAAGAAGTTCTATGGTTTTGATTCCTGCTGTCGTGGCAATGGGGTTCCCTGACAGGGTACCTGCCTGATAGACCTTGCCCAGGGGAGCGACCTTTTCCATGATATCCCGCCGTCCTCCGTAGACTGCCATGGGCATACCGCCGCCCACAATTTTGCCCAGGGCTGTCATGTCGGGCTTAATCCCATAGTATTCCTGGGCACCGCCCAGTCCCAGACGGAAGCCGGTGATCACCTCATCGAAGATTAAGACGGTCCCATTCTCTTCTGTAATCTGGCGAAGAAACTCCAGGAATCCCTCCTCTGGAAGGACAACACCCATATTGGCCGCCACCGGCTCTACAATCAACGCGGCAATCTGGTCTTTATTGTTTTCAAAGAGTTGTCTCACAGAATCTTTATCATTAAATAAAGCCACCAGGGTCTGCTCGGCGAAGGAGGCCGGCACACCCGCACTGTCGGGCACTGACTGGGTCAGGGCAGCAGATCCTGCCTGCACCAGCAGTCCGTCAGAGTGGCCATGATAGCAGCCCTTGAATTTAATGATTTTGTCCCTGCCGGTGAATCCTCTGGCCGCCCGGATTGCACTCATGGTTGCCTCGGTTCCGGAATTGACCATACGGACCATCTCCATGGAGGGAACACAGTCTTTGATCAGCTGGGCCAGCTGGTTTTCCTTGCCCGTGGGTGCGCCGAAGGTCAGCCCGTCAAAACAAGCCTTCACCACCGCTTCAATCACCTCAGGATGGGCGTGACCGAGAATCCCCGGCCCCCAGGAGCACACATAATCGATATATCGGTTCCCGTCCACATCGTAAATATAGGCGCCTTTGGCATGATCGATGAAAAGGGGATTCCTTCCAACGGATCCAAAAGCCCTTACCGGGGAATTCACGCCTCCCGGCATCAGATCCAGTGCAATCTTGTATAACTCCTCTGATCTCGTAATCTTCACCTGTCTACCTCCTGTCATTATGCCGGCTTCCAGAAACAATGATAATAATATTGATTTGCGAACGTTCTGAATATGCAGCTTTTTTAACATTTTTATTTAAATTTTTGTTTTATAAATAACCTAGGGGCTATTATAACATGAAAAAGGCTATCACTAAAGGAATAAATCCCTCCTGCTCCCTAGTAAATATTAGTACACAAAATGCAATAATTTGTTCAGAATAATACTATTTTGTTATGAGATACAAAAAACCCCATCTCAATAATTACACCAATTTCCAGTGCCTATCGAAATGGGGATTTTTGTAATTAAGAGAATTTAAATCGGCATGCAGACCCGTTATCTACTTGCGTTCCTGTTTATTTTAGCATAGTTTGTACTGCTGTAAAATGCAACTTGCAGTACGGAGCACTCAAAATCACAATTATTTCCTTGTAATATTTTGTTATCTTTTGCTGAGAGCAGAATATTCAAAAATCGGCTCCCTATGTTATAATAGATTTATATTATCAGGAAAGGAACTGTACCATGAACACTGCCTATTTTTTTCTGACACCCCAGGGAGAAAAACTCGCCGGCAGGCTCTCAGCCGGTCATCCTGGAGTCCTCTATGGGAAAGAGCATTTTAAAGAAAATCTGCGGGAAGCATTTTCAAAATATGACAACCTTGTGTGTATCATGGCAACAG
>JBGUIF010000117.1:0-6293 GCA_045112755.1 Anaerobutyricum sp. | reverse complement strand
CCTGGGCCACAGATCTGATGATGGAGAACTTTTTCCGGGTCATCACCCCTGCCATCCGGAATACCAACAGCCAGGCTTTCTTTCCCCTGATCCGGGGGCTTCACTCCTCGGAAGCCAACAAAGCAATCCGACGGCAGACCAGATTCTTTCTGGATCTGTATTCCGATTTCAACCATCTATATATGCGCCCCATCAAAATCTGGGGACAGCCGGAAGAAAGAATGCTTCCGTATATCTTCCATTCCGTCACCGGGGAATTCAGCAATGTTCACTTTGAGCCGATACGGGACGCAGCCATGAACAGCCGCTTTCAGAGGGCGCTGAACCTGACATCCCGGATGTCTGCTGAAAACAAATACGATGAGCATATGGATGCCTGGGACCGTTTCTTTGATCAGACCCAGAGGGATTTTGAGAATTCCAGGGACATCTCTGCCTCCTGCGACAGGATGTGCGAGATCATGATGAGCCGGGATCCCAGAATCCGTGAAATGATCCGGTCCCATTTCCGTCCGGAGGACTACTTCTTCGTCAAGGAACACATGGTGGGTACCGGCCTGATCGGCGGCAAGGCCTGCGGCATGCTGGTGGCCCGCAAAATTATCGAGAATTGCCGCCCGGACATCTTTGAACGGATGGAACCCCATGATTCCTTCTTCATCGGCTCTGATGTCTTCTATTCCTACATCGTTGAAAATGAATTCTGGGACCTGCGTGTCCGTCAGAAAACCAAGGAAGGCTACTTTACACTGGCTGAAAATGTGGCCGATAAAATGATGCACGGCCATTTTCCCAAAAAAATGAAAGATGCCTTTATCCAGCTTCTGGAGTACTACGGCCATTCCCCCATCATCGTCCGGTCCAGCAGTATCCTGGAGGACGGCTTCGGCAATGCCTTTGCCGGAAAATATGACTCTGTCTTCTGCCCGGGCGTGGGAACCATGGAAGAGAGACTGGAAGAATTCGAACAGGCCATCCGGATCGTCTACGCCAGTTCAGTGAGCCGGTCAGCGCTGGATTACCGGCTGAGAAGGGGTCTGGCAGAGCGGGATGAGCAGATGGCTCTCCTGGTCATGCGGGTTTCCGGCTCTCACTATGGCAGCTATTTCATGCCCTGCGCCGCAGGAGTCGGCTACTCCTACAGCACCTATCGTTTCCTGGAGACCCTGGATCCCTCCGCCGGTATGCTCCGGCTGGTCATGGGCCTGGGAACCTCTGCGGTGGACAGGACAGAGGGCTCCTACCCCAGGCTGGTGAGTCTGGATAAACCCGAGGCCACATCCTTTAAATCCATCGCCCAGCACCACCGCTATTCCCAGCAAAATCTGGAGCTGATCAACAAAGAAACCGGCAGCCTGGAGAAACTGCCAGTCAGCAGGGTTCTTGACTCCCTGCCCAAATGGCTGAAAAAAGTCCTCCTGGGCCACGACCTGGACGCGGAGCGCCGCTTCCGGGACCGGGGCATCTTCAGAGATGTCCTCTTCGTCAACTGCCAGGGGCTTGTAAAAAACAAAGATCTGATGAAAGATATGCAGGACATGATGGCTGTGCTCCAGAAAGAGTATCAGCAGCCGGTGGATATAGAATTTACCATGAACCTGACCGAGGATGGAGAATATATCATCAACCTGCTCCAGTGCCGGCCGCTGCAGGTGTTCCAGGACCGTGGCCGACAGCTGATTCCCAAAGATCTGCGGGAAGAAGACATCTTTATCGACTGCCGGAACTCCTCCATGGGACAGTCCCAAAAACTCCCCATCGACGCCATCGTCTATGTGGATCCGGTGGCTTACTACAAGATGCCCTACAATGACAAAAACCAGATAGCCCGGGTAATCGGCTCCATCAATTGGTACTACCGGGATAAGAACAAAAACCTGGTCCTCATGGTGCCGGGACGGATCTGTACCTCCTCTCCGGAGCTGGGCGTCCCATCCACCTACTCGGATATCAGTGAATTCAAGGCTATCTTTGAAATTTCAGAGTCCCGGGTCGGCTACAGCCCCGAACTCTCCTACGGCAGCCATATTTTCCAGGATCTGGTGGAAAATGGCATCCTTTATATGGCAGTCTTTGAAGATGACCGGACCCGGTGTTTCCGCCCGGAGCTTTTCACAGGCCTGAAAAATCAACTTTGCGATATTGTTCCCGAAGCTGCAGACCTCGATCAGATTGCAGGTCTGTATCTGGTGGGAGACCAGGGGGCCTGTCTCTACCATGACCTTATGAACAAACGTCTTGTCTGCGCCTTTGACAGGAAGAAGGTGAGCCAATGATTGAATTAATACATACAACCCGCGCACAGAATACAGACAGGGATCTCATGGCATCGGTCTCTTTCCCGGAACTGATGACAGACCAGGAAGTGGCCGACTCTTTTGCCAGACTGGACCAGGAAGCCCGGACAATCCTCTGTAAGCTGATGGAGGAGCCCGATGCCATCATCAGTCTGATGGAAACCCTCCAGAACGAGGAGGACTGGCGAAAAATCCGTGCCGGACTGACTGTCCTTGAAAGCTGCTCCCGCCTTCTTTCCCCGGACCAGATCCGTATCGTCCTCAATTATCTTTATGTTCTGCTCCCCCACAAGAACAGCACAGTACGAAGGATGGGGGCCAGGACAGCCGGTTTTCTGATCGCCTCCTGTGCCCAGACCAATCCTGGGATCTGGAAGAATTACCTGCACCGTCTTCTCTTTCCCGGCAATAATGTCAGCATTCCCCACCGAAGAAGGATTGGCTATGCCATCCGGGAGACCCTGAACGCCATCATGGAGAATCTGGCCAGTGCAGAACATGACCAGGAATCTCTTCAGCCCAATGACGCTCCCACCATGGACGCCATCGGTGCCGATGAGCAGACCAGGTCAACCAGACATCCTTTGATTCCGATGATTCTGAGCATTTACTCCGCTTACTTTAAATCAACCCGCTGGAGCAGTCTGACCTGCCTCTACCTTGTCACCGGGATCCAGGATATCGCCTGCCAGCTCTGGTCTACCCAGCAGCAGTACTATATCTTCGGATTCATACGGCATTTTCTGACACAGGATAATGAGGAGATCCGCATCGCTTCACTGCGCCTCCTCTCCGTCTGGTTCCAGCAGGGCTGGAAACCCAGAGAGGATGTCCTCTTCTATCTGTCTGACCTGCAGCCCAGAAGAGGAGCCGTCTACTGTGAGAATAACCTGATCCGGCAGATTCGCGATTGTCTGCCCCGGGAATTACCGGGATTTGACCTGAACACTGCCCAGGCAGAAACCATAGACAGCACAGAGGAAGAATCTGTCCACGATGAAGCATCGCTGGAAGCCCAAAGAAAGTCTCAGCCCCCCATCAGTGAGCTGATTTCTGAAAATCTCCGGTCCGAGACGCCCTGGGTCATCAAAATCATGAATCTGCGGATCATGAAAGACTACTTCAGAGAAAAAGAACACATTTACCCCTATGCCACTCATCTGCTGAATGTCCTGCGTCTCAACAACCAGGCTGTGGTCTTTATCACAGCAGGCCGACATCTGATTCAGACCATGCACAGGCTCTCCCACCAGCATATTTATGAGATGGTTCAGGAGATCCTCAAATCCATAGAATTGATGGACGATTCCTCCAACTACTATCCGGAATTCCTGGGAAATGCATTTCTTCACCTGAGCACCCAGGAACAATTGGAACTTCTTCCTGCTTTCCAGGAACTGTCCGAGCACAACAATACGGAGGTCGTCAACACCATCAATGAGACGGCTGCCGTCATTCTGCAGCTTATGGAAAATGCTTCGGAAGGCAGGGAAGTCATCCAGGGACCGGAACAGCAGTCAGAGACGAATTTCTTTGCAGGAGTCATCTACAAAGCGATGGCAAGCTACAAAGACAACATCGCCAGGGAAGCCTTTTTCCTGGCGGGCCACCGACTGTTCCGATTTGAACCGGCCTCCACAGCCCAGCAGAAATATATGCGCCATCTTGCCAAAAAAGCACTGATCTATATGACAGCCCGGCCCCGCTTTCTCTCGGAGTTATACAACATCACCACCCTGGGTTACATCAACGGCTACCTGAAAAGAAACAGACAATCCTTCCCCAGGGAGGATAAAAGCCATCCCATCGCCTTTTTCACAGGCGCGTTTGACCCCTTCACCAAGGGCCATAAGGCGGTGGCCAGAGAGCTCTCAGAGATGGGCTTTCGGGTTTACATTGATGCCCACGATTTCTCCTGGTTCCAGAACACCCAGCCCTATCAGATCCGCCGGCAGATTATATCCATGTCTGTGGCCAATCTGGAGCATGTCTATCTGTTTCCGGAAAATCATCCCATCAGTCTGGGCAACACAGAGGATCTGAACTTGCTGAAGAATCTGTTTCCCGGCAGGGAAATCTATATCGTCGTGGGAAATGATGTGGTGGAGACCAATTCGGCCTACATGGAAGATCCCGAGCCAGGATCCATACACTCCTTCCCTCATATTGTTTTTTACAGGGACATCTCCCAGACCCACATGGACCGGGCAGCCATCGAGCAGCTGATCCAGAACAAGGTACTCTACATGAACCTGCCTTCCTACTATGACACCATGTCATCCCAGGATATCCAGAAAAAACTGGAAGAAGGCATGGATATATCCGGTCTGGTGGACTCCCAGGTCCTCAACTATATTCTGGACAGGAATCTCTACTCCGGAGATCCCATCTATAAAAAAGTCGTCAAAACCAAACCCATCGAGACCATCCTGGACATGTCCGACAGGGAGAGAAAAGTCACGATACTGGACAGACGCAGCAATGACAAAGAATGCGGAAGAGTTACTTACCATAAGATCTTCCTGACCGAACTCTACGAAGAATGTGAGGATATCGGCTTGACCTCCCTGCTTCGGCAGAAGCTCTCAGGCCGGATCGTCCGAATTACCGAAATCAGCGGCCAGTGTTCGGAGACAGAGGATATGAGAATGACAGTTCTGGCGGAGATGCTTGCCATCGTCCAGGAACAGGCCTACTCCTACGTACTGATGCTGAACAGCCCCCAGCACCGGGACCTGCTTCTGGCCCAGGGCTTCCTGCCCCTAGAAGGCTATGGGGATTCATTTATCCTGAATCTGAGCAGCCCCCTGGCCGTATTCTTCGATGCATTTTCCTTTATCAAGGAACCCTACTGTGATGCGCCCGAGGTACAAAAGGTCCTCCAGCGGTGCCGGCAGAGGCTGCAGACTGTCCTGCCCCAGCTCTATCCGGGCCGGCTGGTCCTCAATCTGGAGACAGAAGTGCTCAACTACAAACTGAGCAGACTGGTCATGGACAATAACCCCGTCACGGTCAAGGATGATCTGGAAGGCGATTACATTCCGGAAGAACTGCTGGAAACCCATCTGTCCCACGAAAAGATGTGCGTGCCCTTCGGAAAGATCTTAAAGGGGGTCCGGCTGCCGGATACCGTCACCAAGGAGCTGTACACCGAGAAACTTTACAACAGCAGACTGGAAGGCTTTGAAATCAAGGAGTTCCCCAATTATCCTTCCCTGATCACCCAGATCCGGTCCATCAAGTCCTTCCAGAAACCGGTAATCCTGGTGGATGATATCTACCATAAAGGGTTCAGGGTATCCAAGATTCATGAACTGCTGGATGAGGAGAAGGTTGATGTCAGTGACATCATCGTGGGCGTGATCTCCGGAAAAGGAAGCGACCTGGCAAGAGAGAACCAGCGCAATGTCAAGGCTGTCTATAATGTTCCCAATATGAGGGCATGGATTCTGGAATCCGACATCTATCCCTTCGTGGGAGGCGACGGAATCCAGTCCAGGGACGAGGAAGCCCACTATGCCTCGCTCCTGCCCTCCGTCAACACGATCCTGCCCTATCAGGTTCCTTCCTTCCTGGAAGGTGCTTCCAGAGAAGCATTTTTCAAAATGTCAAGAATCTGCCTGGAGAACTCCCGCGACCTCTACCTGACTCTGGAAAAGATCTATCGGGAAACCTGTCACAGGGCGCTGACCCTCCGGCGGCTCTCGGAAGTCTTTGCAGAGCCCAGATACCCGGAGAGCGGGGCCTCTGTCAGTATGGATGGTGACAGGCTGGTATCCGACCTCATCACTGCAGAGATTGACCGTCTGGAACGCTACAAACATTTCGCAAAATAAAACAACGTGGGCTGTCGCATTAAAGCAGCTTCCACGTTCACTTAAAAGACAAGGATTCCCATGTCCTGTGTTGTGTCAGTTGCTGGCATCTGTTCGTCTGATGACGGACTGAAGATCAGTCCGTCCCAGAACGCACAGACACCACCAAACGACAAACACC
>JBGUIF010000116.1:0-8697 GCA_045112755.1 Anaerobutyricum sp. | reverse complement strand
CCCTTGCCTGCTGTGCCAGGTAGAAGTCCCTCTTATTCTCTCCATTATAAATCACATCATCGCCCAGCTGGCCGCGGCAGAGCTGGTGAAGAACAAGACGCTTTTCTCCAGTATTGATCACATCGCCATTATATAATGCTGCATATTTCTCTGTCAGAGCCGCCTCGTCAGCCAGCCCCTGTAAAATGTCAATCAGTTCATCATTTACCTGCTTGGACGCATAGCAATATACCATATTGGTGGACATGGGAACCTGATACTCGGCAACGCGCTTTGCCCCGTTCTCGCCTGCCATCACTTCTTTAACATCAACTGGTGTCCCAAAGTTTTCAAGCTTCTTGTAAGACTCTAATTTACTAAAATTTTTCCATTCCATTAAATATTCCTCCTGCTTGCTGCTTCTTCTTGCTGCTTCGTTAGTAATGATCTCTGTGATTTTTTATCATCACGTGTACAAATCTGTACAGTCTAAAAATATTCCTATTCAATTATACTAAAACATTGTTTTTTTTTCAATATTTTCAGTCAATATACAAAAGAGTATCGTCAAATATTCCCTTACAATATCTTTACGAACCAATCATCAACCGTTAATATAAAAGTATCCCGTTTGCAGAATGCTTAAGCAGCTTCCATTTACCTTTTATGATATTTTCAGGAAATATATACGATACTCCATCAGACCCATAAAATTTGAATTCATATATTCATAATAAAAGAAAAGAAAGGAAAACATTTTCATGAAAAATACAGTCATCTTCGATCTGGACGGCACCTTGCTGGATACCCTGGACGATCTGACAAACAGTGCGAATTATACTATGGATTGTCTGGGCTGTCCTGCCCGGACCAGAAGCGAGATACGAAGTTTTGTGGGAAACGGTATACTGGTTCTCCTGAGAAAAGCTTTACCGAAAGGAACGGAAGAAGAGACGGTCCAAAAAGCCTTGACAATCTTCAGCCAGCATTATGGAGCACATTGCAATGACCTCACTAAGCCCTATCAGGGCATCCCTGAATTGATCCGTGCCCTTCAGAAAAAGAACATCAAGACGGCCATCGTATCCAACAAACCGGACTTCGCCGTCAAAGAGCTGGCTTCCATCTATTTTAAGGGAACCATGCCCGTGGCCATCGGAGAAAATGAAAGTGCCGGCATTCGGAAAAAGCCGGCTCCCGACACAGTTTTTAAAGCATTGGAACTCCTGGGAAGCACCGTCGAAGAATCTGTCTATGTAGGAGATTCTGAGGTGGACATCAACACTGCCCGCAACGCTCGTATGGATGTAATCCTCTGCTCCTGGGGATTCAGAGATGAGGATTTCCTGCGATCTAAAGGCGCAGAAATTATCCTCCACGAGCCCCTGGAGCTGCTGGAGGTTTTGTAAAAACAGGGAATCCTTGTCTTTAACGTCAACGGGGCCGCCGCTTTAATGCGACGGCCCCGTTGTCTAACTCATTTAGGAGGGATCCTTTTTGTTATCCTCTTGTGTTGTTTGTGTTGTCCATTTCTTACGTTCTACATATCTTCCCATGATAAAGGCGATGATTCCAACGCCGATTCCAGTCTGCAGACAGAAGAGCAGGCTTTCAACTTCCCCGGGAAGTTCTCCGCCGAGTGCTGACTCAAGGACTGGTGTAAACCACGGCTCATATTCTTTTCCCTGAATCTCAGAAATGATTTCTCCACCTTTGTCATCGGATCCGCCAAAGTCTGCTCCTTTCAGGGCAAATAAAGGTACAATGGCGATTAAAGCAACGATTACTAATAATATGATAACTGTCTTTTTATTACTCTTTGTATTCATGATATATCCTCCTCGTTATTATTCTACTCGATTTAATTATGCATAATTCAAAGAACTAAGTTCATCGCTGGCGTAAGCTTCCAGACCGATCATGATCACTACAGTAAGAATGCCTTCAATGATAGCCAGAGGAATCTGGGTTGCTGCAAAGTTGGCAAGGAATTTCACAAGTGCTGCACCAAAGCCGCCTGTATGATAAGCAAGGGCTAATTCAAAGCTGGTTACGCAGTAAGTGAACAGATCTCCTAAAAATGCTGCTAAAAAGATAGTTACTTTTTTGTTTACGCCTGCTGACTTTAAACCTTTATAAACGAGCCAGGATACGATCGGGCCTGCAATTGCCATGGAGAAGCAGTTGGCACCAAGTGTGGTCAATCCGCCGTGAGCTAACAATACAGCCTGGAATACCAGAACGATCAGTCCTAAGATACTTGTGATACATGGGCCAAAAAGCATTGCTCCAAGTCCGGTTCCGGTCATATGGGAACAGCTTCCTGTTACTGACGGAATCTTTAATGATGAGATTACAAAAATGAATGCTCCTGTGATTGCTAAAATGGTGATGGCCTTCCTGTCGTTGTTCACGATCTTGCGGATTCCGATAAATCCAAGTACCAAAAATGGAATACAAACTACATACCAGGCAACACACCAGGAAAGAGGAAGATATCCTTCCATAATGTGCATGGCGTTAGTAACCGGTGCAAATGCAAACAGAGCAAATAAAGCAAGAAGCAATGTCTGGATTTTTTTCTTGTAACTTAACTTCAATACTGGTTTGGAAACGTCTTTCTTGTTTTTCATGATTCATTCCTCCTAAAAAATAATAATGAGTAGCAAAACAGTAATTTGAGACTCAAGTCTTAAAAGTTTTGTCGCTTTTAGTGTTAATTTAAGTCTCTGTTTTGTTTGTTGATGTCATTATATACCATTTTGATACTTTTGGAATGCACTATTTTGATATGGAAGTGTAAAAAACAAAACATACGCCATAGTATTTATAGTATTATTTTGCGATTAGTACTACGCTTCGACAATCAAGTATATCAAATTAATATTGTTTTGCATTTGATACTGTGTTAATATGATATTAAATAATAGTATAATACTAAACAATATGGAATGGAGGTATACATCATGGCAAAAGAATTTGGATATTGCAGCTCCGGCTGTACCAGACCACAGTTTGAGAAACAAATTGACAATATTAATAGTAGATATCCAAATGCGATCATCATAAAAGAGGTCTATTCCAGCAAAGTAAGTGACCGCACAGAGCTGCACAAGCTGCTCTCCCAGCTGGAAAACGGAGATATATTGATTATCAATTCCCTGGACAGGCTGAGCCGGGATTCAGAAGAAGTTCTTTCTTATTATAAGATCCTGGCCGAAAGGGGTGTAAAACTGATCTTCCTCCATCATCCTTATATGAATACGGATGTATATGCTTCTGCCTATGAAGACATGGTTTCCAGGACTTCCGATTCTGATAAAGAAGTAATACGTGAAAGTCTGTACCGCTTGATACAGGAACAGATCAGCCTGATCCTTGAACAATCCTGGGAAGAGCTTCAGCAGCGTCGGGGTCATATGAGAGAAAGCTATGAGCAGGCCAGAAAAGAAGCGAAACAGGAAGGTCCGGGTAAAGGAAAAAAATACGAATCAAGAAAATCCTTTATGGTAAAGGAACTGATCAGAAAATATAATCAGAATTTTGACGGATCCATGAATGATGTTCAGACCATGGAACAGATACGAAATGACATGGGAACGCTGTCAAGAAATACCTATTATAAATATAAGAAGGAACTTGCTGTGGGATAGTCCGTAAGGACACTGCACAGACAAAGATGATAACCCCATTAAATAAGGACGTCTCATCTGCCAGTCCCCCAAAAGGGAGACGACAGATAGGCGTCTTATTTTTTATATATTTAAAATACCAAAATAAGACTTAAAATTACACTCATTATATCATAATAATACCAATTTAATACTATACCATATCAAGTTTGTTCATTTATTAAGTATTAATTTGGTATATAATAATATCAAAAAGAGATTATCATGGAACTAAGAAGGAGGGACATATGAAGACGATTATTACTATATTATTAATCCTGGCCGCAGCAGCCATGTTTGCCCACGGATTATGGAAAGGAAGAAAAAATAAACATCATTTCCATCTGGGACATTCCCACGGAGGAGCTTCTCTGGGAATTGATGCCTATGCCTACGCATCAAAGCTGAGAACATGGAATGCCGGTTACAAAGTACTCCTGGCAACGGCCAGCCTGATCTTATGTATCGCATTTAACAACGTATACGTATCGGTGGCAGTAATCCTGATGATGGGGTATCTCACCGTGGTAATCGGAGGACTGGAATTTGATCATTATCTCTCTATGATGACAATCCCCATCGTTTTTATGGTTGTGGGAGCAATCACCATAGCCATCGGTTACTCCCTGAAACCGATGGGACAGTACAATCTGCATGTATTTAACCTGTTTTACATTTATTGTTCCAATGAAAGCCTGATGCAGGCAGGAGTCCTGATCTTAAAAGCACTGGGTGCTGTCAGCGCTCTCTACATGATGACACTGACCACCCCCCTTACGGAACTGGTCTCTGTACTCAGAAAAATACATATGCCCAAACTGATCGTGGAACTGATGAACATGATCTATCGTTATATCTTTATTATGCTGGAAACTTATACAAAACTGAAGAACTCCGCAGAATCAAGGTTGGGATACTGTGATTTCAGAACATCCTGTTACAGCTTCGGCAACATTGCCAGCAACCTGTTTATTGTTTCCCTGAAAAAGGCCAACGCTTACTATAATGCCCTTGAAGCCAGGTGTTACGATGGGGAACTGCGGTTCCTGGAGGATGAAAAGCCTGTAAAGAGCTGGCAGATTCTGATGGGAATCTGTTTCATCCTGGCCTTGTGTTTCATCTGGTTCTTTACCAGATAGATTCTGAAGATTTTTAAGAAAGCTGATTTAGAAATAAAAATAATTCATCCGACAATAATCATTTTATATAAAGAATAGAGGAGACAAACCATGAAAAATACAACAGAACAGCCGATTTTACAGGTAAAAGATCTGCATTTCCATTATAACGATGAAAAAGAAACCTTAAGAGGTGTCAGTCTGGATATCTACGAGGGAGAAAAAATTGCAGTATTAGGTTCCAATGGTGCTGGAAAATCCACGTTCTTCCTGAATATCAACGGAGTGCTGAAGTCATCTTCCGGTGAGATCTGTTATCGTGGAAAGACAATTGACAAGAAGAGCCTGAATGAGCTCAGAAAAAATGTCGGCATCGTATTCCAGGATGCGGATAATCAGATTATCGCTTCCACAGTAGAGGCGGAAGTATCCTTTGGGCCCATGAACCTGAAGCTTCCCCGGGAAGAAGTGCAGGCACGTGTGGATAAAGCTCTTCGTTATATGAATATTTTTGATTTTAAGAAAAGACCTCCCCATTATCTCAGCGGCGGTGAAAAGAAACGTGTCAGCATTGCAGACATCATTGCCATGGAATCAGAGATTATCATTTTTGATGAACCGACAGCCGCATTGGATCCCTTAAATGCAGCCATGCTTGAGGAGGTTCTTGGGAAAATGAGTGAAGAAGGAAGAACCATGCTGATCTCCACCCACGACGTCGATTTTGCTTATCGCTGGGCGGACCGGGCCGTAGTATTCAGTAACGGACAGATCATAGCAGATGATACTCCTCTGAATATCTTCAAACGGGAGGACATTTTAAATCAGGCAAGCTTAAAGCACCCGACTATGTTTGATATCTATCGCATCATGCAGGAAAATGACATGATTCCGGCGGGTATGACAGAGTATCCACGCAACATTTATGAATTTCAGGCATTGGTAGGAAAAATATCATGAAAAGCTATTGACAAAAGCAGAAATATAAATTACATTATACCCATACCCCCTAGGGTATAAGTTCTGACAAAAATAATTTTTTTACAAGGAGGTAGAGAGATGTTTTTAAATAATAAAGTAGTATTTGGAGTTCTTGGAGGATATGTACTTGGTAAGGCCGGAGATATGATTTTTGGTTCTGAGACGGCAAAAAAAGTCTATACCAAATGCGCCACTTACGGCATGATCCTGAAAGACAATACTATGGAAAAAGTGGAGATCATCCAGGCCTGCGCTTCTGATATTGCAGCGGATGCAAGGGAAGAGGCAGATAAATACCAGGCAAAAAAGGACGCAGCATATGAGACATATGATGCCCCTTCAGCGGCTCCGTCTGAGGAGGACGTCGTCATAGAAGGATAGAAGGAGATTCTTATGAAGTATTACATTAAACACCAGGGTACGAAGCAGCTGCGTATTAAATTACCGCTGCGGCGGCTTACCGAGACAGAGGCGGATGTCCTGTATTACAGCCTGTCAGGACTGAAGGATGTCATATCCGTGAGTGTATTCCGACGTACCGCAGAGGCAGTGATCCGCTTCCAAAAAGGTGCTGATTCGAAGATCCTTTCTTATCTGGATGAGTTGGATCTTCATGATCCGGAAGCACTTGAAACCCTTCCGGGAGTATCTGCCAGAGCAACGAACGAAGAATTTAAAGAAAAAGTAGTCACAAAGGCCATGGTCCAGTTGGGAAAGAGGGTACTGCTCCCTTTTCCGGTTCGCGCGGCCTGGGCCCTCTGCAACGGAGCTCCTTACATCCGGGAAGGGGTCAAGGATCTTTTCCGAAGGGATTTCAGCGCGGAAATCATCCACGCAACAGCGATCGCAGCATCATTCGTGACAAGAGATTTTAATACGGCAAGTTCCATCATTTTCTTAACGGATTTAGGAGAGATGCTGGAGGAGTGGACTTATAAGAAGTCAGTGGATGACCTGGCCCAGTCTCTGGCACTGAACGTAACCAAGGTATGGAAGAAAACAGAGGACGGCAGCTTTGTCCAGTATCCAATCCATGAAGTAGAAGACGGAGATTTGATCCGTGTGGGTATGGGCAGTCTGATTCCCCTTGACGGCGTGGTCGTATCCGGAGAAGCCATGGTCAACCAGGCAGCGCTGACAGGGGAATCCATACTGGCAGAAAAACGTCTTGAAAGCACCGTTTTTGCCGGTACTGTACTGGAAGAAGGAGAGCTTGTCATCAGAGTACATGCGGTTTCCGGTCAGACCAGATACGATCGCATCGTACAGCTGATTGAGGAGTCCGAGAGTATGGTATCTGTCACCCAGAGCCGTGCCCAGGCACTTGTCAGCCGACTGATTCCATACACTTTTGCTACATCTGTTGTCACCGGCCTTCTCACAGGAAACCTGACTAAGGCCGCCTCCGTATTGATGGTAGACTTCTCCTGTGCCATTGAGGTCGCTATGCCAATTGCAGTACTTTCTGCTATGAGGGAAGCCGGCCGTCACCAGATCACGGTAAAGGGCGGAAAATACCTGGAAAAGATTTCGGAAGCAGATACCGTAATCTTTGATAAGACCGGTACCCTGACCAATGCAACACCAGTGGTGGAAACGGTTGTGGCACTGGACGGACGGGACGAGGACGAGATGCTCGCTCTTGCTGCCTGTCTTGAGGAACACTTCCCCCACTCTCTGGCAAATGCAGTGGTAAAAGCTGCGAAAGAAAAGGGCCTGGAGCATGAGGAACTTCACACATCCCCCAACTATATTGTCGCCCACGGCATCGTGTCATCCCTGAATGGGGAGCGGGTTGTGATCGGAAGCAGTCATTTTGTCCTGGAAGACGAGGGCGCCTATGTCTCAGAAGAAGACCGGGAAAAGATCCTCGCCATGCCGACACAGTATTCCAGGCTTTATATGGCCATCGGCAACCGCATGGCAGCGGTCATCGGTATTTCCGACCCAATCAGATCTGAAAGCATCAGGCTGATCCAGGCCTTAAAGGACAGCGGTATCAAACATATCGTAATGATGACCGGAGACAGTGAAAGGACAGCAGCGGCAATCGCAAAAGAGGCGGGTATCACAGAATACTATTCTGAGGTCCTGCCGGAGGACAAGGCAAGATATGTCCAGGAAGAAAAGGCAAAAGGCCGCCAGGTCATTATGATCGGAGACGGAATCAATGACTCTCCTGCCCTTTCTGCAGCAGATGTGGGTATTGCCATAAAAGAAGGTGCTGACATCGCAAATGAAATCGCGGACATCACGCTTTCCGGTCAGGAGATTGAAAAAGTCGCTATGCTGCGGCAGATGAGTAAGTCATTGCTTGAACGCATGAACTGGACCGGCAGAGTAGGTGTTGCCTTCAATGGCGCCATTCTTCTGGGCGGAATCTCAGGTCTGTTCATGCCTGGAACGGCAGCTTTTCTGCACAACGCCTCTACGATTGGTCTCTGCCTGAATAATATGAGCAACATCTTGCCAGAAGCTGATGTATAGCGTATGATTAAGTAGAATAAACATCAGGAGGATATCGCCTTATGAAACAATGTATGGATATGGACAATCTACACAGAAGACTCAGAAAGATCGAGGGACAGGTCGCTTCTATCAACAGAATGATTGAAGAAGATGTGCCCTGCGAAGACATTCTATCCCAGATCAATGCAGCGAAGTCTGCTCTGCACAGATGCGGACAGATCGTACTCGAAGGACATATCCAGCATTGCGTGAAAGACGGGATCGCTCACGGAGATGTCGATAAGACCATAAAAGATTTCACCAAAGCAGTGGAACGATTTGCAAATATGTCATAGATAAAGAGGGGGCTGTCGGATTAAAGCGGCTGCCACTTGACTTAAAAGACAAGGATTCCCATGTCCTGTGTTGTGTCAGTTGTTGGCATCTGTTCGTCTGATGACGGACTTAAGATCAGTCCGTCCCAGAACGCACAGACACCA
>JBGUIF010000115.1:0-15898 GCA_045112755.1 Anaerobutyricum sp. | reverse complement strand
CTTTCTTCATCGCTTTTTTCCTCCACAAACACCGATTTATGTGCGGATGCTCCAAAGATAAAAATCAATCTTTTTTACCTTGCTCATCCATGTATATCCTGGCAGGGTTTTATCGAACTCAGTGATACAGTCCCTGCCGTTTTCTGTCTTCAGGAATTCTCCGTACCAGTCCAGCATCTGCTCATACAATCTCACAGCGCAATCTAGTTGATCTTCCTTTGTTTTTCCCTTCAGTTCCATGCAAAGATTCTGCATAACATAGCGATCCCAGATTGGCATATCAGCATCAACTGTCGCTATCATTTTGCTGGAAAATGATGCCTCGATATTCCCGGTCTCTTTATACATGGTTCGTATAATGTATGCTTTTTTCAAGACGGTAGTACTAACATCAAAAAGAAAGTGTATAAAATGACTATGATTACAAAAAAGGAGGAAAAGTATGGCACTGTTTGGATCAAAAAAAGAAAAGAAAACTGTTAAAATTACTGATATTTTCTCACCGGAAGAGATCAAGGAGATAAGCGATGTGATCAGCCCTAAATTAAAGTCTGGAGAGTACATGGCGCTGCCTCAAATGATGGCGAAAGGTATGATGGATTATCTATCCCGACCGGATAAAGAATATAGTTATAATAAGATGAAAGGCGTAGCAAAAATTGCAAAGGCAGTGCAGGAGTTTGAACCTTCCCTTGTCCCGACACTCCAAAAAGGGATTGACCGGATACAGGCATTATAGGACTGCTTATTGACTTGTGGCCATTCCTCCATTCCCATTACAGAAACTTCACAGGTTCGACCACTACTTTTCAGCAGCAGTTCATCCGCTTATTGTTCTTCGTCGGATTATCATATAAATATGACCTGATGCCTTTCCCCGTTCCGATGATTCTATCTTTACATATGTACCCTTAGGTTCCTGCTATAGTCCTGTCGGCTTGCCAGTGCCTGTAACACTGCATGGTCTTTCATAGGCACGATTTTTACTCCGCCACACCGACGGCAAATTAACGCCCCCATACATTTCTATATGGTCTTCTTCTAGACCTGTACATTCGCAGGTTCGTCAGTCCGCCTGCCAAAGCGGTCATTCTAACCATAGATACTTTATAGACCCTTGGCCTATAGGCAGTACATCCCACCTCTGGGACGCTTTCGTCAGCATAACCTGTTACGACTGCTCTCAGCCTTTGTCAGCGGGCTTCACACCCCTATGCTGTAACAGCATAGACGCATGCCGCTCAAGGGTAGGCATTTCCGGGCGTCACCCCATCATTCTACCTATCAAATCATCAGTTCTCCGAGCAATAAGAGAACTTATCGCTCGTGCGCTATCTTTTCAATAGCGAACGAGTCGCACCGCTCCAGAAAGGGTCACCTTTCTGGGCATCAGGTGGTGTGACCGAATTTTGGATATTGGTAATCAGTCCAATCAGGTCTGAGTAATACTGAATATAAAGAAAAGGGTTATAGCGATCAGACTCCAGAGGATTCTTAAGGTTTAAAGATTTGACCACAATCCCTTTCTGCTTCAGATAATTGCCGTATTTCTTGAGCAGGTCTCCCTTTATATCCATGATCACGTTGGTACAATTTCCAAGCAGAATATTAGGGATTACAATCCCGGTTGTTTTACCGGAACCGGATCCCCCATGATAAGCATGTTCATGTTGGATAAGGCATCGAATCCGATCTTTACATTTTTGCTGACAATAGTATTTCTCATTGGATCAGGATCTTCCAGCTTCTTTACCATCATCCGGACATCACCCCAATCCGCAGTTCCATGCTCTGCATCAAAATGATAATTGCGGTAATAAGTAAGGAAATAAGAAACGCCCATCAACCACAGGATGCATGCGATTCCCATGACGATAGGCGTTTTTCCATTCCACCAAAAATGAAAAGGATGTAAAAGTATATATTCCAGTTTTTCTCTATAATTTATTATGCTTACATCATGAAATACAAAAAGTCCAGATATGAAATAGGCCCCGACCAATATTAACAGCAAGACTATATACAACAATCCCCATGGGACTCTTTTTTTAATATTCATTATTAATCTCACCCCTTTGAGGCATAGAAATAAGAGCCTTTTGCTTTAACAACAAATGACTCTTATGGGTTTCAAATATCCTGCTTTTGCTATACTGACACGTCCGGCATCTCCTGACCTGAAAAGAATCGATAACAGGATGCCCGTCATGCTGGACGCTAAAGACATAGGCACATGGATCCGACCGGGGAAAATCGTTAACAGTATAAAGGCTATAACTGAAGTGGTGGCAGAGAAGTCTTTATATGAGAAATTACACAAATAATCCTAGTTGTGTTTGATCCTAAAATCAGATGCATATTCCGCTTAATCTGAGCAATCATTCCAATAGATATGATCGATGTTCCGGTCGAACTGAGCACAGGAGGACTATCCTCCGATACGTAAACTCTGATATCGAAGAAGAATAAAAAACAGTGCCGCCGGAACCAATGTTGATAGATGTCGGCGGCATTTAGGTCTAAAAATTCTGGAAGTTAACAATGAAACGTTTCCAATTGCAAGACAATGATGAAGAGGGGCAATGCTGGCAAAACATACAAATTAATCGGTGAATTATTGGCAATTATACCTAAATTTTTTGAATCAGCAAAATAATACTTGATTATTTTATGTTTATTTATTATACTACATCATGTAGATCACTTATTTTTTTTGCAGATGAATGGAAACGTTTCCAAATGTTTTAGACAGTTATGCGTTCCGGTTTATTTGCAGAAAGAGTCTTTTATGTTTTATGAGGAGGAGCATATGAGAAAAAAATGGTTGGCATTAGCTTTAGCAGGAGTTATGGCGGCTTCCGTACTTGCAGGATGCGGAGGAGGAGCCTCCGGAGAATCATCCGACGCAGGGACATCCGGTTCAGGATCGGTATATTATCTGAACTTCAAGCCGGAGCAGGATGAAGCCTGGCAGAAGCTTGCCAAAGAGTACACAGAGGAAACCGGAGTGAAGGTAGAAGTCGTAACAGCGGCCTCGGGAGAGTATGAGACCACACTGACCAGTGAGATGGCCAAGAGCAGTGCACCGACATTGTTCCAGGTGAACGGACCGGTCGGCCTTGCCAACTGGAAGGACTATTGTTTGGATCTGAAGGATTCCGACATCTACGGACAGCTGACCAGTGATGCTTATGCATTGAAAGATGGGGAAGCTGTGGATGGTATTGCCTATGTTATCGAGTCCTACGGAATCATTACCAATAAGACTCTCCTTGCGAAGGCCGGATACAAGCCGGAGGATATTGCTTCTTTCGCTGATCTGAAGAAGGTTGCAGAAGATATCACGGCAAGAAAAGATGAGCTGGGATTTGCTGCTTTTACATCCGCAGGTATGGACAGTTCTTCTGACTGGAGATTCAAAACCCACCTGGCTAATATGCCGATCTATTTTGAATACCAGGACAAGGGCATCGATACTACCGATGCTATAGAAGGAACCTATCTGGACAACTACAAGAATATCTATGACCTCTATATCAACAACAGTACCTGTGATCCTAAAGAACTGGCCAATAAGACAGCGGATGATTCTGAGGCGGAATTCCTTGATGGAGAAGCTGTTTTCTTCCAGAACGGATCCTGGGAATACGGCAACCTGGTAGGAGATGGCAAGTTCAAAGATGAAGACCTGGTTATGATCCCCATCTATGTGGGCGCAGGCGATGAAGCCAATCAGGGACTTTGCACAGGTACCGAGAACTTCTGGTGCGTTAACAGCCAGGCTTCTGCCGATGACCAGAAAGCAACTCTGGACTTTATCAACTGGTGTGTAACATCCGATAAGGGAACCGCAGCCATGTCTGATGAGATGGGCTTTACGATTCCCTTCAAGAGTGCCAAGGAATCTCCCAATGTATTTGTTCAGCAGGATGCCCAGTATACAGCGGATGGAAAGACTCCCGTATCCTGGAACTTCAGCACCATGCCTTCTGAAGAATGGAAGAATGGTGTAGGAACAGCGCTGACAGCCTATGCTGCAGACCAGAGCGATGCGAACTGGAAGGAAGTGGTTAGTGCATTTGTCGACGGATGGAAGACAGAGTATGAGCTGACCAACCAGCAGTAACAGGGCGCGAATCATTTTTGTTAATTAAAAAAAGATTGAAGAGAGGAGGGCGGCAGTGGCTTCTGCCGCCCTCTTTTTAGAGAATAAATGGAGGGGTTATGGATAAAGCACTAAAAAAGTATTCTCCTATATTTGTCCTTCCGACTCTGGCTGCTTTTATCATCGGATTCGTGGTTCCTTTCGTACAGGGACTCTACCTTTCCTTCTGTAAGTTTATTACGGTGGATAACGCATCCTGGGTTGGCACAGGCAATTATCGGTATGTCTTTACAGAGCCATCTTTCCGGCATGCTTTCGGTTTTACCGTCAGTTTTGCCGTAGTATCGATTATTCTTATCAATGCGGGCGGTCTGGGCCTGGCCCTGCTCCTGACCCGCAAGCTTAAAGGGACCAATGTATTTCGGACCATATTCTTCATGCCTAATCTGATTGGCGGTATTGTTCTGGGATATATCTGGCAGATTCTGATCAATTGCATTCTTTCTCTGGCCGGTAAGCCTCTTCTGGCATTGAATTCCACGGCCGGCTACTGGGGCCTGATCATCCTGATGTGCTGGCAGCAGATCGGTTATATGATGATCATCTATATTGCCGGTCTGCAGAATGTACCGGATGATATTATCGAGGCGGCCCAGATTGACGGAGCTTCCGACCTAAGGACCTTCTTCAGCGTCAAGCTGCCCATGATTATGCCTTCGATTACCATCTGTGTCTTCCTGACTCTGACCAATTCTTTTAAACTGTTTGACCAGAACCTGGCATTGACATCCGGTGAGCCCAAGCATATGACAGAGATGGTAGCCCTGAATATCTATAATACCTTTTATGCCAGAGCCGGGCTCCAGTGGCATGGCTACGG
The DNA here is from genome assembly GCA_045112755.1 of Anaerobutyricum sp. Lineage (GTDB taxonomy): Bacteria > Bacillota > Clostridia > Lachnospirales > Lachnospiraceae > Anaerobutyricum. The sequence continues at coordinate 10,913 of JBGUIF010000115.1, read as the reverse complement.
ACAGGCTAAGGCGGTTGTCTTCTGTGTGATCGTGATCCTTATTTCGCTGATCCAGCTTACCGCTACCAGATCAAGGGAGGTGCAGCAATAATGGAAAAGAGAAGAAAACTTTCAGATCATATCTGGACCATCATCCTGGCCCTGCTCGCAGTGGCCTATTGCTATCCTGTTTTCATGATCCTGATCAATTCTTTTAAGAAGGAAAGAGCCATAGGAACCGGAAGCATCTTCAAGCTGCCTTCCAAAGAGACTTTCAATGGCCTCGCCCACTATGTGTCTGCCATCGAGTCGCAGGGCTTTCTGAAGAGTCTGGGATTCAGCTTGCTGATCACCATCACTTCGGTTGCGGCTATTCTTTTGTTCTGCTCCATGTGTGCCTGGTACATCACCAGAGTGGAGAATAAATTCACCAAAGCCTTGTATTATCTTTTCGTATTTTCCATGGTCGTACCCTTCCAGATGGTCATGTTTACCCTTTCTCAGACGGCCGATAAGCTGGGCCTTAACCGTCCCTTTAACATCTGGATCATCTATCTGGGATTTGGCGCAGGGCTTGCGGTTTTCATGTTTGCGGGATTTATGAAGTCCATTCCGCTTGAGATCGAAGAGGCATCCATGATTGATGGCTGCAATCCGATTCAGACTTTTTTCCTGATCGTTCTGCCCATCCTCAAGCCGACCCTGGTGTCCGTAGGCGTACTGGAAGCCATGTGGGTGTGGAATGATTACCTGCTTCCGACCCTGGTTCTCGACATCAGGAAATACAAAACGATTCCCATGCTGATTCAGTATTTCCGGGGAGGTTATGGCAAAGTAGCCATGGGGCCCATGATGGCCAGTATTATGTTAACGATTATACCGATTGTGATTGTTTACCTCGCGGGGCAAAAACACATAATCAAAGGTGTTGCGGCCGGTGCGGTTAAAGGATAAACGATGGATCAATAAAGGCTGGATTCTATATATAATGATGGAAGGCGCACGCTATGACAATTAAGGATATTGCCAGAGAATCGGGATATTCCGTGGGGACGGTATCCAGAACACTGAACAAGTCGCAAGGGGTTTCCGAGAAGGCCAGAAAACGCATTATGGAAGTGGTGGAGAAATACCATTTTGAACTGAACAGTAATGCAAGGCATCTGAAAAAACAGAGTAAGGACGGCATAGCTATCATTATCAAAGGAACCAATAATATGCTGTTTGCTGCGATTGTCGAGCACCTTCAGAGGATGATCAGGGACCGGAAGTATGCGTGTATGGTCTATTATATAGGTGAAGATGACAATGAAGTAGAACAGGCAATCCGGATCTGTCAGGACAGGAATCCCTATGGCATTCTGTTTCTGGGCTGCAACAAGGACCATTTCAGGGCTAAGTTTTCTGTCATCCCGATTCCCTGCGTTCTGGTAACCAGTACAGCTGAGGATTTGGGTTTTGACAATCTTTCCAGCGTCGGAACAGATGATGTGGAGGGAGCCCGGTATGCAGTGAATCATCTCTTCTCTCTCGGGCATCAGAAGATAGGAATTCTTGGGGGCAACAGGATGCAGTCCCAGGCAGTGGCTGACAGATATCTGGGGATAATCAAAGCATTTGAAGACCATCAGATGGAATTCTTTCCTGAGATTCAGTATGAGATGGGCCATTTTTCTTTGGCAGATGGCTATTCCTCGGCCAAGAGATTGATACAGAAGATGCCGGATGTGACAGCGATATTTGCCATGGCCGATATAACGGCCATCGGAGCCATCCGGGCACTTACAGACGCGGGATACAGGATCCCTCGGGATATCTCGATTATCGGATATGACGGTCTGGAGATCGGAGGTTATCTGGTCCCTAAACTAACTACGATACATCAGAATGTCATGGGTATATCCACTAAGTGCATGGAGATACTGATGGATCATATTGATAAGGGAATTCGTTCGGTCCATGAGCTGGAACCTTTTTACCTGCTTCCTGGTGAAACAGTGATGAGAAAACAATGAATACATATATAATGATTTGGAGGGAATCATGGCGGATATTCGATTTGAACATGTTGTAAAGACTTATGATAACGGGGTTACGGTCATTCCGGACCTGAACCTTGAGATAAAAGATAAAGAGTTTGTTGTGCTGGTAGGCCCGTCGGGCTGCGGCAAGTCCACCACACTAAGAATGATCGCAGGATTGGAAACCATTTCTGAGGGGGAACTCTACATCGGAGACCACGTGGTCAATGATGTGGCTCCCAAGAACCGGGATATTGCTATGGTTTTCCAGAGCTATGCCCTGTATCCCCATATGACCGTTTACAAGAACATGGCCTTTGCTCTTGAGCTGCGCAAGACGCCCAAAGCTGAGATCGACCAGAAGGTCAGGGAGGCGGCCAGAATCCTGGAATTAGAGCCTTATCTTGACAGAAAGCCCAAAGCACTTTCCGGCGGCCAGAGACAGAGGGTTGCCCTGGGAAGGGCCATGGTGAGGGATCCGGAGGTTTTTCTCCTGGATGAGCCCTTGTCCAACCTGGATGCCAAACTCCGTACGGAGATGAGAAGCCAGATATCCTCTCTTCACAAGAGGCTGGCAACCACCTTTGTCTATGTTACCCATGACCAGACAGAGGCCATGACCATGGGAGACCGGATCTGCGTCATGAAGGATGGCATCATTCAACAGTTTGATACGCCCCAGCAGCTCTACAATTATCCGGACAATGTATTCGTCGCAGGCTTTATCGGTTCTCCGCAGATGAATTTTGTGGAAGCCAGGGTTGATGCGAATGGATCTTCTTATGATCTTGTATTTGGCAATGACCGGATCAGGGTCGACAAGCCGGAGCTTGCCCGGTATATTGGCAAAGAAGTTATCCTGGGCATTCGCCCGGAAGACCTCCATGCGGAGGAAGACTTCATCCGGAAGGCGGAGGACGCCTGCTTTACGGCCCATGTCAAGCTGGCTGAGATGATGGGATCTGAGATCTACCTTTATTTTGATATTCTGGGCAGCCAGAAGATCGCCAGAATCCCCTCCAGAATACCGGCCGGGGTGGACATGGATATCAGGCTTGCCATAGATACAGACAAAGTTCATGTATTTGATAAAGATACGGAAAAGGCAATCTGCCATTGATCCTAAGATACCATAATGATGCATGCTGACGGAGCCGGCATGTGACCTGGCTCAATAAGAAAGAAAGTGCGGCTATGAGAAACAGTGGAGTTTTGATGCATATATCGTCTCTGCCCTCCCCTTATGGGATCGGTACCCTGGGTAAGGCAGCCAGAGACTTTGTGGATTTCCTGGAGGCAGCCGGACAGACCTTCTGGCAGACCCTCCCTATCTGTCCGACCAGCTATGGAGATTCGCCTTATCAGTCCTGTTCGACCTATGCGGGCAACCCTTATTTCATTGATCTGGACCTGCTCAGGGAAGAAGGACTCCTGGAGAAAGAAGATTATGAGGGAATCTCCTGGGAGATCAGGACGGATCAGGTGGACTATGGTATACTGTACAGAGAGAGGTTTGACGTGCTGGGGAAAGCAGCCCGGCGTTTCAGACACAGAATCCGGGAATCCGGTCATACCGGGGATGGGATAAGTACCCTTAAAGAAGCCTATGAGACCTTCTGCCGGGAGAATGGTTTTTGGCTGGATGATTTTGCCTTGTTTATGACCATCAAGAATCTTAATGGAGGAAAAGCCTGGACAGAATGGGACAGTGCTCTTCGAAACAGGGAAAAAGAAGCCCTGGAACTTGTGAGAGCCAGACAGGAAGGAGAGATTGCTTTCTGGAAGATCCTGCAGTTCTTCTTCTTCCGGCAGTGGAAGGCCCTCCATAATTACTGTGCCGGCAAGAATATCAGGATTATAGGAGATATGCCCTTTTATGTCGCTCTGGACAGCGTAGATGTATGGGCCAGACCTGACCTATTCCTTCTGGATGAGGAAAGGATTCCTATCGAGGTGGCCGGGGTTCCGCCTGACGGCTTCAGTGAAACCGGGCAGCTATGGGGGAATCCCGTCTACCGCTGGGAAGAGCATAAAAAGACAGGTTATAGCTGGTGGATCCAGAAGATTGGCTATCTCTGCCGGGAGTATGACATCCTGAGAATCGACCATTTCAGAGGATTTGACTCTTATTATACGGTAAAATACGGTTCGGAGGACGCCCGGGGAGGAGCCTGGAGGCCCGGACCCGGATATGCTCTTTTTGAGGCGCTTAAAAAGAGCAGGGGCGACCTTCCGATCATTGCCGAAGACCTTGGCTATACCACCGAATCGGTTAGAAAACTGCTGAAAGACACTGGTTTCCCGGGTATGAAAATCCTTCAGTTCGGATTTGACGAAAGGGATGAGGGCAGCTCAGACCATCTTCCCCACCAATATCCGGTCCATTGCGTTGCCTATACCGGTACCCATGATAATGACACACTCTGCGGCTGGCTGGAGCATGCAGATCCTGGGGATGTTGCCTGCGCCAGGGATTATCTCAGACTGGAGGGCGCCAAAGAGCCTCACTGGGATATGATAAAAGCTCTGTACGCCACAGCGGCGGAAACGGTCATCGTTCAGACGCAGGACCTGCTGGGGCTGGACAGCGAAAGCCGCATGAACACGCCTTCCACCATGGGGGGCAACTGGTGCTGGCGCCTTTGCCAGGGAGACCTGAACAAAGAACTGGCTGAGAAGCTGCGGCATATCACCAGTCTCTATGACAGGATGAACCGGAGTTGAGTTCGGCTGCCGGGTAGTCTGAAGATTGGCCTTATCTTAGAAGGAGCGGGGACGATGCCATTTAAAATTGTGCGCAACGATATAACAAGAATGCATACCGAAGCCATCGTCAATACTGCTAATGATCAGCCCGCTGTAGGCACCGGATGTGACCATGCAGTCTATAAGGCCGCGGGCCGCAGGAAATAGCTTGCCTACAGAAAAAAATACATAGGCCCTGTTCCGGAAGGGGAAGTCTTCATGACTCCCGGCTTCCGGCTTCCCGCCAGATATATCATCCATGCGGTAAGCCCTCTGTATTATGACGGCAGGCGCGGGGAGGAGGACCTGCTTCGGTCCTGCTACCGGAAAAGCCTGGCTCTGGCGGCTGAGAAAGGGATCCGTTCTATCGCCTTTCCATTGATTTCCACGGGCGGCTTCGGCTATCCCAAGGAGGAGGGCATGAGGATTGCCGTGGATGAGATCCATGCATTTCTTTTGAACTCCGATATGCAGGTTTATCTGGTCGTCTTTGATGAGAAAGCGTCCCGGATGGGCAAACGGCTCTATCCTGATCTTCAGGCCTACATCGACCTCAATTATGTAGAGGAAAAAGAGGAGGAGGAATACGATCTTTCTTCTTATGACAGACCAGGGGCTTATGACAGCAGCAGACCGGGATTGAACGGCGAACGGCTAAAAAAAGCCGGGCATGCATTCAAAAGACCGGAGAAGGACTATGATTTTGTCGAGGATTCCACGTTGGCGCCCACTGATCCGGCTCCGATGCCCACTGCTAAGACGCCGATCGATGAAGATGCGGCCATCGAGGAGATGGAGCGTCGGCTGGCCGATCGTATGAAGCATATGAGCGACAGTTTCCCGGAATATCTGCTCTATCTGATCCGTCAAAAAGGGATGAAGAATTCTGAAGTCTACAAGAGGGCCATCGTGGATAAAAAGGTCTTTTCCAAGATCAAAAATAACCCGGACTATCATCCTCAGAAGCTGACGGCTCTCTGCCTCTGTGTCGGGGCCAGACTGAATATGGATGAACCCCGGGATTTGCTTGCCAGGGCAGGTTACGCTCGGTCGCCCTGCAGCAAGACGGATATTATTTTTTCTTATTTTATTGAGCATGGGATTTATGATATGATTGAGCTGGATATCCAGTTGGAAGAGCATGGATTACCCTGCATTATCAGCTGAAAACAAGCCTTCATATCTGCTTGGAACTTTATCATACAGATTATTATGACGGTCGCCTGACGGGCGACCGTTTTTTTCACTTTATAGGAAAGTTCGTTTTTTTAAGATTATAAAGAAAAAGACATATGTTCATCGAACATATGCCGGATGCCAGATTTAGACAATAGGATACCATTGATGAAATAGGATCAAAAAATATAGAATCCTTCCTCACCGAAATCATCGTCTAATTCATCTTCATTTAAGAAATAATCCATATCCAGAAGATCGCTGTCGCTCATGTTTTGAATGTCCCTGGCAGTCATCCCTTCCGGCGGATTATCCATATATTTTTTGCGTAGTTCCTCAATGTTTGGTTTCATGGCTGGCCCTCCTATCTCTCTAGGAGGAGTATATCACTTTCCGTTGTATTTTGGAAGCTATCCGGAAGACCTCTTTCCACGAGAACGGGACATGGCTTTCTCGTACATTTCTTCCAGAGAAACACGCTTATGACGGTAATAGAGTTCTAAAAATTTCATGGTGGCACCGCATTCACACTGAAGAGGGTCATAGCCAAAGGCATAAAGTATGGCAGTCCGCCACCTGTTGAAAGAGGCGTAAAACCGGTGTTTTTCCCGGGAGATGGCCCGGAAAAGTTTTTTGTCGATGGTCCGGTGTCTGGCATAGATGCCTCCGTAACGGATCATCTTAAAGTGCTTTTCGGGGATATGACGGATAAGACGTTCGATGAAATCCAGAGCCGATAAGGTTTCTTCGACATAGGCCTCATCTTCATGGCGGTTGTAATGGAAAGTGACGTTATCCCCATCATATTTATCAATGCGTGAAGTGGCAATGACAGGTCTTCCAAGGTAACGGCCGATATATTTGGTCACCTGTTTCGGGTCACATTTATTGGGTTTTGCATAGACATAGAAGCCATACTTATGATCCTTATAGCAGGAAGCCTTCACTTTTTTAAAAGAAGGATCTAGAAAGCGCACCATTTCATTAAGGAGAGCGGTACGGAAAGCATTGCGTAGATAATTATAGTTGAAGTGTCTGACATTGCGCCAATGGCCATCATCACCATAGCCGCCTTCTGAGAGCAGACAATGGATATGAGGATTCCACTTGAGATCGCGGCCAAAAGTGTGGAGGACCATGATATAACCGGGAGTGAAGTTCATTGATTTATTCATGTTGAAGAACATACGGGAAAGGACGCTGGAGACGGCATGGAAGAGGCAGTTGAGGAGGGAACGGTCTTTGAGAAAGAAAGGCCGGAGATTCTCAACGATAGTGAAGACACAATGCCTGTGGGTGACATTGACAAGTTTAAAAGACATAGAGGTAGTGCGCTCCATGGAATACTTATTGCCACAGGTAGGGCAGAAACGGCTATGACAGCGAAAGGGGATAAACTTGAGCTTTCCGCATTTGGGACAGCCGTACATAGCACCACCGTAGGAAGGATTGCCACAGTTGATTATCTTATCCACGTTTTCAATGACAGAATCGCGTGGGTGAAGGATATATAACATTTCTTCATAATGATCCGTAAAGATCTTTTGTAGGATATTCATGAGGTCATTATAGAAGAAAGAAGGGAAAAATAAAACCCCAACCCCTCAAGAATGAGGGGCAGGGGAGTTGATGTGTCGAAGACACTTTTTTGCTGGCTTTATTATTGTTTATATTAATGTAATTTCCAAATTTCTTCGTTATACTGACGAATTGTTCGGTCAGATGAGAAGAAACCAGCTTTTGCGATATTAACCAGCATTTTTTGAGCCCAAGCATTAAGGTCACAATAATCATCATAAGCCTTATTTCTTGTCTGGCGATAATCCTCAAAATCAGGGAAAGTCATAAACCAGTCTTTATGGATTAATTCACCATGAAGACGGCGCAGGAACCATTCATCGCCGACAGCGAGAACTTCCTTACTTACGATAAAATCAACAGCACGTTTGATTCGATCATTATTTTCATAATACCAGGATGCGTTGTAATCGCCACGGGCATAGCGAGAGATGACTTCATCGGAACTTTCTCCGAAAGAATAAATATTATCTTCGCCGACCAGATCGCAGATTTCTACATTGGCACCATCAATGGTTCCCAGAGTGATCGCACCATTTAACATGAATTTCATATTGCCAGTACCGGAAGCTTCCTTAGAGGCAAGGGATATCTGTTCTGAAATATTGCAGGCAGGGATCATTTTTTCTGCCAGGGTTACATTATAATTTTCCACCATAACAACATTAAGATATGGAGAAACATCAGGATCTGATGCAATTACTTTCTGCATACAAAGAATCAAATGAATGATATCTTTGGCAATCGTGTATGCTGGTGCTGCTTTTGCTCCAAAAAGTACCGTGATTGGTTTTGCAGGAAGTTTGCCCTCTTTGATTTCAAAATATTTATCAATAACGTAAAGGATATTCAACTGCTGGCGTTTATATTCGTGCAGTCGTTTTACCTGGATATCGAAGATGGAATCTGGATTGATTGTGATATTTTGTGTTTCTTTCAGATAATTGGCAAGTTGCTTTTTCTTTTCTGTTTTTATGGAAAGAAGTCTGGTAAGTACAGTAGGAGAATTTTTATATTCAAGGAGTTTTTCCAGTTCAGAGGCATCCTTTTTCCAACCATCGCCGATGAGTTCTGTAATAAGGGCAGATAATTCTGGATTACAGGACATGAGCCAACGGCGGAAGGTGATACCATTCGTTTTGTTGTTAAATTTCTCTGGATATAACTGATAGAAATTGTGTAACTCTGTTTCTTTCAATATTTTAGTATGGAGATAGGCTACACCGTTTACACTATATCCATAATGGATGTCCATATGAGCCATATGAATGAGGTTATCCTTGATGATATATGTGCTTTCATCGGTTACTTTTTGACGAATTCGGTTGTCTAATTCTCTGATGATTGGCATAAGCTGAGGAACTGCCTTCTCCAGGAAATGGATTGGCCATTTTTCCAAAGCTTCTGAAAGAATGGTATGATTGGTATATGCACACATTTTTGTAACGATGTCGATAGCTTCGGTCATAAGCATACCACGTTCTGCAAGCTGTCGGATTAATTCTGGAATAATCATGGAAGGGTGGGTATCATTGATCTGTACCCTTGCATAATCAGCAAGATCATGAAGGCTAGATCCTTTCTCAAGTGCTTCATCAATTATTAATCGTGCAGCATTGGAAACCATAAAATACTGTTGATATACACGAAGGAGACGACCTTTTTCATCCGAATCATCCGGGTAGAGGAAGAGGGTAAGATTTTTACGGATGTCTTCTTTGTTAAAGTCGATGGTTTCGCTGACAATGCTTTCATCGACGCTTTCTATATCAAATAAGTGTAATTTGGTCGTATGATTATCATACCCAATAACATCGATATCATAAAGACGAGATTGGACGGTGAAACCACCAAAAGAAACGGGATAAGTGATGTCTGTTTTGGTGAGCCAACTGTTTTCAGTAATCCATGGATTTGGTGTTTCTTTTTGGAGATTATTTTCAAAGACCTGTTTAAAAAGTCCAAAATGATAATTGAGACCAACACCATCACCATTCAGACCTAAGGTTGCAATGGAATCAAGAAAGCATGCAGCAAGGCGGCCAAGCCCTCCATTTCCTAAAGAAGGTTCCATCTCTAATTCTTCAATCTCTGCAAGGGAGCGGCCTTTCTCTTCCAGCAGTGTTTTTACCGTATCATAAAGACCAAGGTTGATCAGGTTGTTAGAAAGTAATTTACCAATCAGGAATTCTGCAGAAATATAATAAAGTTTTTTCTTACCTTCATTCTTCACTTTTGATGCAGATTTTTCTTTTATCATCTGAAGGAGGGCAAGATAAATCTCCTCATTGCTACTTTCATTAATAGACTTCATAAGTTTTTCTTCAATTACATTTTTCGTATTCATAATGAATCCTCCTGGTTAAAAAGTTAGATATTGTTTTAACGAGTCAATCCATTTATAATACGAAATTTGCTTTCCTTCTTGCTGTATACTATCTAAAATTTGTACAATACTATCTTTTTTTATAAAAAAGTAGAAAAAATGAGAGATATATGACATTATAGTATTATCTTGAAAAGGAAAAGGAGAAGAGGTATGCTGATTCCTGAATATGAGAATTACCAGGAGAGTAAAAAACATGGGAAGGATAGTTTTCCGTATGATACTTATTTGTGTACGATACCCAAAGATTTTCACATGGTACCTTTGCATTGGCATGATGAAATGGAGATAATATATATCAAAAAAGGAAGGGGTATTATTTCGGTGGATCTCATGGATTATGAAGTGTCTGAAGGGAGTGTCGTAATCATTCTTCCCGGAAAATTACATTCCATACGCACGGAAAGATTACAGATAATGGAGTATGAAAATATTATTTTTTCATTGGATCTGTTACAGTCCAAACAAATGGATGTTTGTTCGACATCGTATCTGATGCCCCTTAGAATGGGAAAGATTACAGTTCCGGTACATTTTGGGAAAGAATCAGAATATTATGGAGATATCGCAGTAATTTTAGATGCCTGTGATCAGATTGGCAGTGATAAACCAGAGGCGGCAGAGTTTTATATTAAATCTCAGCTTTTTTTATTATTTTATATTTTGATGAATCGTTGCAGGAATGATTCTTCTAATGTTGTTCGATCAAAGAAAATGGATCGAATGAAAGTAATTTTAAAATATGTAGAAATCCATTATGCAGAAAAAATAACGATTGATGAAATCGCAAGAGAGGCAAATTGTGCTCCCTCTTATTTTATGAGAATGTTTCGAGAAACCATTGGTTCCACTTTTATTGAATATCTTAACGTTTACAGACTGACGATGAGTGCAAGACTTCTTAAAGAGACGGAAGAGAGTGTGCTGGAAGTTGCCATGGGTGTAGGCTTTGATAATCTATCCTATTTTAACCGCTGCTTTAAAAAGAAATTTCAGATGACTCCTGGAAAATATAGAAGAGAAGGGGG
>JBGUIF010000114.1:0-24207 GCA_045112755.1 Anaerobutyricum sp. | reverse complement strand
CACCCCATTATTACCTCCTTCTGATCTGGTTCTACGATAGATTTATTTCAAGTTCCTAAGCTGTACTATGATAATATAATATTATTGTATTATTGTGTTACTGTATTAATTGTTGAGTACAATAATACAAAATCCATCATATGTCAACCCCTATTTTAAAAAAATACTTAAAACGTAATAGATCCCCTGCAGGCAGCATAACTTATTCGCTCTCTGCCTGAAGAGGATCTATTATGGTATCAGAAAATCATTCTTAGCACTAAAGAAATCTTTCTTTCGATTTTTAAAGAATTTAATGGATTTAAGGAATTATCTCGTCATTTTTTTGCATTCAGCAGCATTTCCATGGCATTGCCGAGAATGGTGTTCAGCATTTCCTCTTTCTGGTCCTTGTCTCCCTTGAGCAGCTTCATCACTGCCTTTTTTGTATCGCTGTCGGCTTCCCGGTAGAGCTCCACCAGTTTTTTCTCCGCGGCTGTCAGTTTGACAGAGTTTTTGGCTGATGAGGAAGACGAACCTGCGGTGGAAGAAGTTCCTGTTTTTCCCGTCTTTCCCGTTTGTCCCCCTTTTTCTGCATTCAGAAGAGAGGTTTGGGTTACCCCTGTCGCCTTGGCAATCAGTTTAAGCTGGTCTTTGGTCAACTCTTTCTCTCCCCGCTCCGCCTTGCTGATGTCTGAAGCTGTCAGCCCTTTCACTTTTTTGGCCAGCTGTTCCTGGGTCATCCCCGCCCCGGTTCTGGCCTCCTTGATCAATGCTCCAACCTTCTTTCCCATAAAGAATACCTCCCTGCATTTAAAGAGAAACTGCTTTTTCATCATCTTCCCGGATACCTGTATTTTACCATATTTTTATGTACCTATGTTATATTAAGTGTCATATAAAGTAATAACATAAAAAATAAAGAATCCACCCCATTGTTTCTTATCTTGGACGCAAAATAAAAAAAATTTCCTATTTTCCCGCTAATCTGATATACTATTAGAAAAGTATATTAATGCAATTGAAAGGAGAGTTCCATGAAAAACACAGAACTTACCAAGATCAGAGAAGAAAAGAAACTAACCAAGGGCGAATTCGCAAAGGTTTTAGGCATATCTGCTATGCTTCTTGGAAAGTATGAGAAAGGAACATGTAAGATACCGGAACATATTGTTGAAAAAGTAAAAGATTCTTTTACTGCTACAGAGATTGAAGTAAAGAAGAACGTTCGCAAGGCAGCAAGAACTGTCAAGGAAACAGTGGAAAATGCAGCTCAGAGCGATACAGCAGCAATCACTGAAATCGAAGTGAAGAAAGCTGTCAGCAAGGGCAGCAGAAAAGCGAAAGAAGCTGCTGAGAAGGCAACAGAAGCAGTTAAGGAATCTGCCAAGAAAGTTTCCGGCGTTCCCACAATCATCATCCAGTCCGCCCTGGGTGGATTTATCACTTCAGATGACATCGTAAAGAAAGTACCGAAGAATACCGCTGATGTCTATGTAAGAGTTGATGAGAACAAACTGTATTATGTGCTGGAAGATGGCGAGACCGGCGACGTAGATATCTGGGACTAGTTTAATCATAAAATGCAATCAAAAAATCGGGCAGGTGGAATACTCCACCTGCCCCTTTGTTTGCAATCTATATCAATAAAGACTCATAAATCTCAATAATTCACATGATCCGCTTAACCATTGATTTTCAGCATCTTAAAAAAGTTCTTCTCCATGAGCAGAATGGTATCGATCAGGTCATCCACTGACTGATATCCGTACCTGTCAAACATAATCTGCCAATCAATTAATAAGGAGAGGGTGACGGCATTACGCCTTGCATTCACATCCTCGATGACATCAAAATCCGGGTAGGGAATCACACTGGCACTTCTGAACCAGTTCACCATGGAGGCATATCCCACGGAGGCGGTCATGACCTCGTCGAAGATACTGCGCCGCAGACCGTTCTGGTTTGAATAGCGCGGCTTGGCGTCCTCATTCCAGCATTCGGTGAAGGTCAGGAAATAGGAATAATACATGGTCTTGATTGTGGCCAGAAGATAAGCCTTGAAGGTCTTCCTTTCTTCCTCGGAGGGGAAGGGCTTAAAGCATGCGGCACAATACTGGGAGATCAGATTCCCCGCCAGGTAGCCGATATCATAGCCAAAGGGCCCCATGAAGGAAAACTCCATGTCGATGACCTTCATCTCTTCCTCAGACACCAGAATATTGGAGGTATGATAATCCGCGTGGATCAGAGCGTCTGTGTGGGTCATATAGGAACGGCGCAGCTTAAAAAGCTCTGTCACATAACGGCTGTCCCTGCTGAACAAGTCCGCAAACTCCCTGAACCCTTCTCCGAACCGGTCTTCTGTCGGCTCTTCAAATCTGTCAAGGAACATCCCGTCCTCCATGATCTTTCGCATGGCAGTATTGTCAAATCGGCACATCAGCCGGCGGAACTCCTCCCGGTCCAGATAGAATTCTGAAGTGTAGAACTCATTCTTTGCCGCACACTCGCCGCATTTTCGGCCATAGTTTTCAAACATGACATTCCGGTTGAACTGAAAGCGGGAAACCTTGAGTCTGGAGACATCTTCCATGACAAAAATGTTGTTGTCCTCATCGTAGAAAAGAGGCTTCGGCGTGTATTCCGGGATGATGGACCAGCGGATCCGCAGGTTGTCATACTCCAGCCCGTTCCGCTTCATATCCATAGGTGCCCCGGAAATTCGGGCCAGAGGAAGTCCCTGCTTAAGGACATAGGCTTCCTTGTCGGTTCTGATCCGAAAGATATGGTTCACATAGCCGTCTCCGTCTTCTTCTTCCGTCCCCTCTCCAATCATGGAAATATGAGCCGGCAGACTGTCGTCAAAGGCAGGCATATGTTCTTTCAGATATGATATGATGTTTTCTTTTGAAATCGTAATCATAAAAACCTCTATACCTAGTATAAATAAGGCAAAACATAGTAATCCTAGTGTATATTTTATCATAGGTCCTGAATGAATACAACATATGGGGCAGGTTATTGGCAGCATTTTCTTGTCCTCTGTCCACAGGAAACAGGACAAGTCTTTCTCTTCAGATCATCAGAGTACTTTTTCATTTTTCTAACAACACCACACCAATCACATTTACAAATACTAATATTTAAACCTGAAGAAATGAATCTTGATACTCCACCGGAAAATAGATATTATTAAAGAGTAGGACCATCATAAGATATACATAAAAAAAGAGGAGGCTTTCATGAAAGCAGATATCCGCCATTGTTCAATTTGTATGCTGAATTCTATGCTGATGGAGATGGAACTGTTTCATGCATCGGATGATTTACAGAAAAAAGAATTTCATGATTTTATGCAGATACTCACAGGCCAGGAGGGCGTCACCCCTGTGGAGCTCCAGGATCCTTATATCCGAAGACTTCATGAATTGGCCGGCTATGATTTCTATCAGGAGCAGAGGGAAAAAGATGACCGGGAGATGATGAAACTCACTGACCAGGTGGAAGAAATAATCCTCACGTCCGCAGATCCTTTCAGAACTGCCCTTCGTTTTGCCATCTTCGGCAATCTCATCGATCCCGCCGGTCAGTCCGACAAGACGCCGGCAGACGTACTCCAGGAGGCCGCCCGCAGCGAACTGGCCATCGATCATTCTGAGCAGTTCCTTAAACGGCTCAGATCTGCCCGCAGTATCCTATATATTGCGGACAATGCCGGTGAGGTTGCCATAGACAAGGTGTTTGTAGCCTTTCTAAAAAAGAACTGCCTTCCGAAAGAATGTCAGGTCTTCTTTGGGGTAAGGGGGACCCAGGTTCACAATGACGCCCGGGTGTCCGATGCCCGGCTGGTGGGTCTGGACCGGCTGGCCAGAATCGTGGATTCCGGCAGTACCTATGCCGGAGCCATCATAGAATCCTCCTCCCAGGAATATCAGGATGCTTATTTCCAGGCGGACCTGATCATCTCAAAGGGCATGGGCAACTATGAAGTGCTGGAGGAACGACGGGACAAGCCCATCTGCTTTCTTCTGGTGGCAAAATGCATCCCCATCTCCAGCCATCTGGGAGTACCCCGGGGCATGCCGGTCTGCAAGATCAACCTCCCGGAAGAGACTGATTAATGCTCTGGGTTTAATCGCTTCGCTGGTGTAAATTTCACAAAATTTTTTATGGAAGCATATTTTGAATGTAAAATCGATGTAGAGAAAATCATCTTTATGTTATAATCATTGTAGTTGGATATTTTCCCGATATGACAGCTTGAGATGAGACCGGAAGGAATCAGGAAAATGAATAAAAAACTGATGAAACCGTATTTACACTGTCTTCAGAAGAAAGGAGAAAAATCCAATGGAAAAAATAATGAGAAATGCAGTTGTTCTATTGTCCCTGACCCTGATTATCCTGATGACGGCCTGCGGAGCCGGAGCCGGGAAAGAAGGCCCGAAAAGCTACAAGTGGGGCGAAACAGAGTTTACTGTCAAAGAGATTACTGACGATGAGGCGGTGATCGGTGACAAGAAAAACTCCGTGGAAGGAAAATGCGTTGCCGTAAAGCTTGATTTAGGAGAGGGAGTCATCCCTCAGGGAACCTTTGAGAAAAATGTCAGAGACGGGAAATTTCTTCTGGCAGGTAAGCAGCCGAAGAACTATGATTATCATATGAGCAACATGGTTCTGACAGGGGGCGGTTTTGAGGCCCAGCTTACCGGCGAGATGACTGTATATTTCGACATGGACAAGGATTACCAGATCAATGAAGAAGATCTGGTCATTAAAGAGTAGGAGGAGAAGGAATAATGATGAAAAGAGTAGAGCAGTTTTTAAAAGAAGCAGGAACATACTATCTGGCAACCGTGGACGGCGACCAGCCCAGAGTAAGGCCCTTCGGAACGATTCACATTTTTGAAGGAAAGCTTTACCTGCAGACAGGTAAGGTAAAAGATGTATCCAAACAGCTCCACGCCAATCCCAAAGCAGAGATCTGTGCCTTTAAAGACGGCGAATGGCTCCGGGTAGCCGGTGAGCTGATTGAGGATGACCGCAGGGAGGCAAGGGTCTCCATGCTGGAGGCTTATCCTGCCCTGCAAAAAATGTATGCACCTGATGACGGCAATACAGAGGTTTTCTATTTCAAAAATGCCGTGGCCACCTTCAGTTCCTTTACCAAAGCACCTGAGGTAATTACCTTTTAAATGTTCGAGACACAAACGATAAAGAACGATATAGAATGATATAGAACGATATAGAAAGGTAAAGAAGCAGGAAAAGAAACTGTTTGGAAGGAGTGGATCTATGATAGAAACGAAGAAACTGGGATTTGGCCTGATGCGTCTGCCCAAAATCGAAGGCGCAGATCCAAATAGTGAGACTGTATCCCCCATAGATATCGACCAGGTAAAAGAGATGGTGGACCTGTTTATGGAAGCCGGCTTCACCTACTTCGACACCGCCTGGGCCTATAACTGGTCCGAGGATGCCATGCGCCAGGCTCTGGTGGAAAGGTATCCCAGAGACAGTTACACCGTGGCCACCAAACTGGCTGCCTGGATTGACTGCGAGACCAGAGAAGATGCCATAGCCCAGTTTGAGTCCTCTCTGGAGCTGACCCAGGCAGGCTATTTTGACTATTATCTGCTGCATAATCTGGGGGGCCGGCGAACAGAATTTTTCGATCGTTTTGACCTGTGGAATTTTATCAAAGAAAAGAAAGAAGAAGGTCTGATCAGGAATATCGGCTTCTCCTTCCATTCCACACCGGAGGAGTTGGATGATATCCTGAATAAACACCCTGAGGTGGACTTTGTTCAGCTGCAGATCAATTACGCAGACTGGGAGGATCCTGCCATCACCTCCCATGCCAACTATGAAGTAGCCAGAAAGCATGGCAAAAAGATTGTGATCATGGAGCCCATCAAGGGAGGTTTACTGGCCACTCCACCGGCTTCTGTGGAAAAGATCTTCAAAGATGCTGACCCGGACGCCTCCTGTGCCTCCTGGGCGATCCGCTTTGCCGCCAGTCTGGAGGGCGTCCTGGTGGTACTTTCCGGCATGAGCACCCTGGACCAGATGAAGGACAACCTCTCCTATATGACAGAGTTTAAGCCCTTGTCCATGGAGGAAAATGCAGTGATAGAAGACGCCAGAGAGGCCCTCTCCAAGCTGCCGGTGGTTCCCTGTACCAACTGTAATTACTGTGCCAAAGTGTGTCCTCAGAATGTGGGGATTTCCGGCACTTTCAGTTCCATGAACCTCTATACCCTCTATGGAAATCTACCTTTTGCCAAAAACAAGGAGCGTTTTGATGTGATCATAGCCGGGAAAGCAGAGGCAGATGCCTGTATCAAGTGCGGTCTCTGCGAGGAGGCCTGCCCCCAGCGGATCGCCATCCGGGATGAACTGGAAAAGGCTGCAGCGCTCTTCTGCCAATAAAACAGATCAAATAAGGGGGGGCGTCGCAGTAACGCCCCTCTCATTTATAATAAATGAGAGGATCGTAACTGCTGGCGCCCTTTTTGTGCGCATTTTCATCAGGATTTCTTTGCTATTCCACACTTTTTACATTCTTTCCTGCTGAAAAAGTGCACTTAACCAGGCCTTCTGGTTTTGGCAGGAGACCCGGTTTATCATTTTTTGGATATCTTAAATTTATGCACTTTCTTTCAGATCAAACAGATGCCGGCCTGTTTTGTCTGCCTGGATCTTGTTATGATATTTATTGATATTATGTGCAATGGCCAGGATGACACTCTGGGCCGTGACGTTCTCTATCCCCCGGTAGGCATAGCGTCGAAACCCCATGTCTTCCTTTACGTTAGCAAAGGACCCTTCCGCCTGAATGCTCCGGTTCATCCTCAGCTGTATACCATAGTCGCTCGTGATCCGTTCAAGATCTTCCTGCCGTTTCTGCTTCATGGTCTTCGAAACCTGCAGTGTCTTCATCCGGTCTTCCATTGGAGTCTTGCAGTTGTTGCCCTTGATGCACTCTGTCTTATGCGGGCACCCTTTGCAATCGTCACAACGATATATGGACGTCGTTCGGATGTAGCCGGTCGCTGTCTTTGTTTTCCGGTCACAGATCCAGCCGATCTCCTTTCCGTTCCTGCAGAGATAACAGTCCTTTTCTTCATCATAGGTCATGTTTTCCATCTGTCCGATATCTTTTTTATATTTCCGTGTCTTTGACTTCTCGTAATTGTTTGGCTTGATAAAAGCGATCTGGCCGTTCTCTTCCATGTAGAGATAATTCTCTTCGCTTTCGTACCCTGCATCCGCAACGATATCCCGGTAACGGAAGGACAGGTGCTCCTCCATATCCTTTAAAAAGGGGATTAATGTCCGGGTGTCCGTCGGTCTTTGTGTGACGTCCAACCAGGTGATGTATTCCGAATCCACGCCATGCTGAAGATTATAAGCCGGCTTGAGCTGACCGTTCATCATATGATCCTCTTTCATCCGCATAAAGGTGGCATCCGGATCGGTTTTGGAATAGCTGTTGCGGTCTCCGCAATTGTAGATCTTCTTCGTGTATTCCTTGAGTTTCTCCATATATCCTTCTAATGTCTCAATGGATCTCTGCAGCTGGCTCTTTCTTCTCCCGCAGCCATGGACGAAGATGATCCCTTCCTCTTTCTTGATGGCGTACAGTTTTTTGCGGATCTTCTTGAGGGTTCTCAGGCCGAACTTCCTCCCGTTAAAGATGAGCCGGATGCCGTAGAGGAGTTCAAGCTCTTCCACCAGTACGGCGATCTTCTCGCAGAGCCGTTTCTGAAGTTTCGTCACCGCTTTCTTCCAGACGAAGGTATAGCGGTTTGCGGCAGACTCGATCTTTGTGCCGTCGATGAAGATATGGACGCCGGAGATCTCACCAAGGTCTTTCAGCAGGGCTGTCACTTCAGCAAGGGTCTTTTTGGAACACTGGGAAAGATGGAGAGAGATGAACCGTGCGATGGTAGCATGATCAGGCGCAGGTTTTCCCTCGAGGAGGTACATGAAGTTGATATCCCTCCGGCAGGAGCATTCAATATCCCTGCTGGAATAGATCCGGTTCATGGCTGCATAGATGACGATCTTAAACAACTGACGCGGTGACGCCTGACTTTTTTTGATCTTACCGTAAGTCTGATAAAGATCTGTCAGTTCCATGCCCTCCACAAATACATTCAGCAGACGGACCGGGTCGTCGTTCGGGATCAAAACTTCCAGTTCGAGAGGAAGTCGGAATTGATAATTACACGAACATACGCTATAATCTTTATGTATAATTTTAGGTTTTGGCATATCTTGATTATACACCAAAAGCCGTTCTTCCACCAGGAAGTACGGCTTTTGTTCGGTAAAACAGGGCTGTCGTATTAAAACGGATCAGAAACTTGAGGATAAGGCAAGGATCCCCATTGTGCTAGGTGTTTGTCGTTTGGTGGTGTCTGTGCGTTCTGGGACGGACTGATCTTAAGTCCGTCATCAGACGCAAAGATGCCAACAACTGACACAACACAGGACATGGGGATTCTTGCCTTTTACGTCAACGATACAGCCGATTTAATGCAGCAGTTTCTATTTTCAGTTTACCAGGAATATTCCACGGTGGTCTCTTCGCCGGCGTCCTCGTAAGTCACTGTATCATAGGGTGCGCTGACCGTAAGACTTACTTTATTGACTTTATCCGCCTTGGTGTGGAGGAGGGCAAAGACGATGGTGGCGGTTTTAGTTTCATGGGGTTCATAGTCTTCATTGACATTGTCCGACAACCACATATCAGGCAGGATGTCTTTCTGGGTGTTGGTGGTCAGATATGGTGATGACTCCGAGAAGTAGATGGAAGAGGGCTTATCGCTGGTGTTTTCAACGGTGACATTGAATGCGACGGTGGTGAATTCCTGGCCGGGCAGGAGTTCCATCTCCCCGGCAATGTCCTCATCGGTCACGGCAGCTTTGGCAACCTGGATTCCGGTAATGGTATATTTGATCGGTCCTGTCTCCTTACTGAGGTTCAGGGAAGGGTTTTCGTAGACCGGGTCCAGGGTCAGTCCTTCTGTTCCGCTGTACACTGTCTTCCCGCTGTCAGCGGAAGCCACTTTTTTTTTCGTATTATCTCCGGCTGTTTTCTGAACAGTGGAGGCGGCAGTTTCCTTGCCGGAAATCTTGTCAGTCTTCTTTGATCCGGCATTTCCGCAGGCGGCCGAGACGCAGGTCAATGCCAGAATAACAGCCATTGTCACTAGTTTTTTCATGGATGCAGGGTCTCCTTTCTCATGATTCTTATTGTTATTAATATAACACCGATTGACGGATATGACCACAGAATTACCTGTGGTTTTTTTGTGTTTTTTATGAGGCTCTTAATTCCTGTCTTTATACTTTCTTAATCCTCCTTTATGTCATCTTAATGGGAAAAAAGGAAATACTTACGCACATTTAATAAGGCAGATGGCATAATATTTGTAATCAAAAATAAGCAGGTTTTTTATTCTTACAAAAAAATGGAGACAGATTATGAAAATAAAGAAGGAAAAATTCACCTCTTCCCAGATTATCATTTTGGGCTTTGCAGGCGTGATTATTTTTGGCTGCCTGCTCTTGATGCTTCCTTCCGCCTCAAAAAGCGGCCAATGGACAAACTGGTCCGATGCTCTTTTCACAGCGACCTCTGCCGTCTGTGTGACGGGCCTTGTGGTTCAGGATACGGCAACCTACTGGTCGGATTTCGGTCAGTTTATCATACTGCTGCTCATTCAGATCGGAGGAATGGGGGTGGTCACCATCGCCATCGCTCTTCCCATGATCTGGGGAAAAAAAATCGGACTCAGACAGCGCAGCACGATGCAGGAGGCGATTTCTGCTCCAAAAGTGGGAGGAATCATCCGACTGACGGGGTTCATTTTGAAGATGACACTGTTGTTTGAAGGAATCGGTGCCTTGATCATGGCTCCGGTTTTCTGCAGGAGGTTCGGTTTTGGCAAAGGATTATGGTACGGGCTCTTCCATGCCATATCCGCTTTCTGTAATGCAGGTTTTGACCTGATGGGTGTGGAGGATGACTTTTCTTCCTTGACATCCTTTGAGGCCGACCCCATTATCAATATCTGCATCATGTCCCTGATCATCATCGGAGGTATCGGCTTTTTGGTCTGGGATGATATCTACATCAACCGCAGACATATCCATCGTTACCGGATGCAGACCAAGTTGGTTCTGGCAACCACATTTTTGCTGATTCTGCTCCCGGCAGTCTACTTTTACTTTTTCGAATTTCAGGAGGAGGCAGCCGATGTACGTATATGGAGTTCCTTTTTTCAATCTGTGACGCCCCGTACTGCCGGTTTTAACACGGCGGATCTGACCTTGCTCAGCGAGACCGGCGTCGCCGTCATCATTGTTTTGATGTTGATCGGAGGATCTCCCGGCTCCACAGCCGGTGGAATGAAAACCACAACATTTGCTGTCATGATGTCAAATTCCCTCTCTGTTTTTCGCAGGCGTGAGCACACCTGCTTCTTTGGAAGACGGATCAGCGGAGAAACGGTGACCACAGCTGCGACAGTATTCACCATGTACGTCACGCTTTTCCTCGCAGGCGGATGTATCATCAGTTCTGTGGAGGGGCTTCCCTTGAGGCTCTGTCTTTTTGAGACAGCTTCAGCCATCGGCACGGTGGGTCTGACTCTGGGAATCACCACAAAGCTGGGTCTCCTGTCAAGAATGATCCTCATCGGACTGATGTATTTTGGCAGAGTCGGAGGCCTGACTCTGGTCTTTGCGGCACTGACCAGGAAAGCAGATGCTACTTCCAGACTTCCTCAGGAAAAATTGACAGTGGGCTGATGGCAGGCAGTTATAACGGATATAGAAGGAGTGAAAGTAATGAAATCGGTATTATTGATAGGTGTAGGAAGATTCGGTAAACATATTGCCATAAAATTAGACGAATTAAATCAGCAGGTGCTGGCTGTGGATATGGATGAGGAGAAGATCAACGAAGTCCTTCCCTATGTGACCAACGCCCTGATCGGAGACAGTACCAATAGAGAATTTCTGCAGTCATTGGGTATCAGGAATTTTGATGTGTGTATCGTTGCTATAGGCGACAGTTTTCAGAATTCTTTAGAGACCGTCTGGCAGCTGAAAGAACTGGGGGCCAAAAAGGTGATTGCCCGGGCTTCGAGAGGAATGCAGGAGAAATTCCTTTTCCGTATCGGCGCCGACCAGGTGGTCTACCCGGAGAAAGATCTGGCTGCCTGGACAGCTATCCGCTGTACTTCTGACCATATCAAAGATTACATGGAACTGGATGACGATTATTCTATCGTGGAGATTACCATTCCAGAAAGCTGGCATGGGAAAACTATCCTCCAGCTGGATATTCGGAAGAAATACGGCATCAACGTCCTGGGAGTCCGTCAGAATGGCCATCTCAATATGAACATTTCGCCGGACCGGGTTCTGAATATCCATGAGGAAGTCCTGGTACTCGGAGAGCAGCGGCAGCTGCAGAAATGTTTCCGCCTGAATAAATAGGCTGCCCCGGACAAGAAATCTGACTGAATGGAGGTGAGGGTGTGAAAGACCTGATTTTGGCAGGGACAATGCTGTTTTTAGGTTTCTTCGGCTATCTGCTGATGACCAGACTGGATCTGTTTCTTGATAATAACCGAAAAAAAATGATCGATAAAAAAAGCGAAAAGCAGATTCGTATCGCAACGGAATCCCCTTTTCTGGCAGGGTCCATTGTACCGGCCATAGAGCTGTGCGAGAAGGAAGGACCTTCCACAGCCTTCTGCCTTTACAGTGGACAGCCGGAGAACCTGCTCAAAAGCCTGTCCCAGGGACAGGTGGATCTGCTTATTCTGTCCGAAGGGACTATTTTCAGGAAAGAGAGCGGCTATGAGTACATGCTGCTGCCTTTCCGGAAAACGATAGTGACTGTGGACGGCTTCGATGAAACAGTCAGCGGCATGGAGGACAGCAACCTGGTCTATGTGGTCTGGAACAGCCGAATCGTCTCACCCAACAGGGACTGGCTGCTTTCCGTGATGCGCAATGGTTTTCATAACTGACCTGTCAGCAGGATGCTGATGGGCATGCTATATCAGAAATTTTTGGGGGCGTCCGGCAGCGCCCCTTTTTACTATAAGCTTTGCTTGCGGCCCGCAATGTGTGATAGAATAACAATGATTGAAAGAGGTGGGCCGGGGAGCAGCATCTGACTGCAGATCCGGTTTCAGGGAGAGGTGCCGGATGGAAGATAGAAAATACTCTGTGGAGGATAAAAGAAAAGAACATATTCTGGTCGGCCTGTCCTCATCTCCGTCCAACGGGAAGATTATACGGACTGCCGCCAGAATGGCAGAGGCCTTTGAATGTCCCCTGACAGCGATTTTCGTGGAGACATCCAGCTTTCGAAAGGGAACAGAGGAGAATAAGGCCAGGTTCAGAGAACACTGTAATCTGGCCGAATCCTTAGGGGCAGACATAGAGATCGTCTATGGGGATGACCCGGCTTACCAGATGGCTGAGTTTGCCCGCCTTTCAGAGATTACCAAGATTGTGGTGGGGAGAAGCAATGCAGTCCAGAGAAGATTTTTCAGAAAGCCGGCACTGACGGATCAGCTGCTGAGCTATGCCCCGGAGATTGATATTCACATCATTCCTGACAAAAGCTCGGAGAAATATTACGAGACCCGGCAGATTTACTCTGCGGATATTCTCAAAAATATCTTAAAAAGTCTGCTGATCTTTATCGGGGCCACCATGCTGTGTCTTTTGTTTCACAGGATGGGATTCACCGACGCCAATATCATCATGGTATATATTCTGGGCGTGCTGCTGACCTCTGTGGCAACCTCCCACCAGGTCTACAGTCTGATGTCCTCTGTGGCCAGTGTATTGATTTTTAACTACCTTTTTACGATGCCCCGGTTTTCCTTTGCCGCCTATGAGACCGGCTACCCTGTCACTTTTGTGGTCATGTTTCTGACAGCCCTGATTACGGGGACTTTTGCAATCCGGTATAAGGAGCAGGCCAGTCAGTCTGCCAAAATGGCCTATCGGACAAAAATTCTTTTTGATACAGAACAGATGCTGTCCAAGGCAAAGGGGAAAGAGGAACTGATTACGGCCATAGGATCTCAACTCGTCCGTCTTCTGCACCGGAATATCGTCATATTTGTCCGGGAGAGCGAGGAGATGAAGCCCATGCTTTTCCCGGCAGACGACCAGACACTCCAGATTTATGATCTGGAGAAGGAAAGGGAGGTCGTCTCATGGGTATTTGCCCATAATCTCAGAGCAGGAGCAGGGACGGATCATTTTCCCTGGTCCCGCTATATCTATTTTGCCATGCGGGTCAATGAGAGGATTTATGGCGTGGTGGGGATTGAAGTCGGAGACAGGCCTCTTGAGACGGCAGAGCACAGTGTTCTTCTGTCCATCATCGGTGAGGGCTCCATGGCCATGGAGAGTGAAAAAAATGCCAGGGAGAAAGAGGAGGCGGCCCTGTGGGCAGAAAGGGAACAGTTCCGGGCAAACCTCCTGCGGATGATTTCCCATGATCTGAGGACGCCCCTCACTTCCATATCCGGCCATGCCAGCAACCTGATCAGCAATGGAAGCTATTTTGATGAGGAGACCAAGCAGCAGATTTACAGAGATATCTATGCGGACTCCATGTGGCTGATCAATCTGGTGGAGAACCTTCTTTCCTCCACGAAAATCGAGGAGGGACAGATTCATATCCGCAAGAGTACAGAGCTTCTCAGCGATATCGTGGACGAGGCGGTGGAACACTGCCGGGGGTCGGCCGGCACCCATGAGCTCCGGGTCAGTGACAGCGGAGAGATGCTCTTTGTAAAGAGCGATACCAAGCTGATCATACAGGTTCTGGTGAACCTGATCAACAATGCCATAAAATACACACCGGAAAATACACCCATCGATATAAGTACCACCAGCCAGGGGGCGATGGCCCAGGTGACGGTCACAGATTATGGCCCTGGTATTCCCGATGAGGACAAGACAAATATTTTTGATAAGTTTTATTGCGGGTCCAATCCAATCGCTGACAGCCGGCGGAGTCTGGGGCTGGGTCTCTACCTGTGCAAGGCAATCATTGAGGCCCACGACGGATTTATCGTTGTGGAGGACAATGAGCCTGCAGGGTCGGTTTTCCGGTTCCAGCTTCCCCGAGAGGAGGTAATATTCCATGAGTAAAATGCAGATTCTTGTGATAGAAGACGACGCCCCTGTCAGAAATCTGATCACCACGACCCTGAAGGCCAGGGATTATAATTATATTGCTGCGGACAGCGGGTCTTCAGGGATTATGATGGCGGCCTCAAAGAATCCGGATATCATTCTCCTGGATCTGGGGCTGCCGGACATGGATGGGGTGGAGGTCATCGAGAAAGTCAGGACCTGGACCAATACGCCCATTATTGTCATCAGTGCCCGCAGTGAGGATAGTGATAAGATCGATGCTTTAGACGCCGGGGCCGACGACTATCTGACCAAACCATTTTCTGTGGAGGAACTGCTGGCCAGACTGAGGGCTACCCAGCGGAGGCTGGCTCTCATGCAGCCAGAGAATGAAAAACCGGCTGTTTTCAGTAATGGCAGTCTGAAGATTGATTATTCGGCCGGCTGTGTCTTTCTGGATGAGGAGGAACTGCATCTGACGCCCATTGAGTACAAGCTGCTCTGTGTCCTGTCCCAGAATATGGGAAAGGTTCTGACTCACCGGTATCTCCTGGAAAATGTCTGGGGCAGCAGCTGGGAAAATGACGTGGCCAGCCTGAGGGTCTTTATGGCGACGCTGCGAAAGAAACTGGAGAAAGGCCCTGATGCGCCCCGCTATATCCAGACTCACATTGGGATCGGCTATCGGATGATCAAGGTAGAGTGACGACAGGGGAGAGTAAAGTAAGAAAGAAATCACAGCGGCTGATTTGAGAAAAAGGAGTATATAACGATGAAAAAAGGGCAGAATAACGGCACAAACGGAATGATTGGCATTCTGTATTTTCTTGCGTCGGCATATCTGGGCTGGACAGCCTGGTCCACGAAAGAGATGATCTATATTCCATTTGTGATTGTCTTTGCCGTCATGGGGGTTCTCTATATTTACCGTTATCTTAAAAATGGGAAATAAAAAGGAGGAAGTCCTGATGATGATATCCTCCGGGACTTGATTGTTGAGGGTGGATATAGTAATATGAACCTGACGATAAAAATGAAAATTAAAGCCATCCAGTATGGTTATTTGTGAAAGCTACAGCTCTGACTGCAAGGCCTACCAAGCAGGAATAGCGGCAGTGAAGAACAAGGGGGAGGACTCTCTTATTTTACAGGCCCGGCACAGAGCTTTGTAAAGTAAGGGAGATTTTTTATGCTTAAATTGGCAATTTACGGAAAGGGAGGGATCGGCAAGTCAACGGTCACCGGAAATCTGGCGGCAGCTTTTGCCAGCATGGGCAAAAAGGTGATCCAGATTGGCTGCGACCCCAAGGCTGATTCCACCATCAACCTTTTAGGCGGACATACGCCGACACCTGTGATGAATTATATGAGGGAGCACGATGAGGATCCGGAGCGGATTGAAGATATTTCCGAGGTGGGCTATGGCGGAGTCCTCTGCATTGAGACCGGGGGTCCTACGCCGGGTCTGGGCTGCGCCGGCAGAGGAATCATAACCACCTTCAGCCTCCTGGAAGACCTGGAACTTTTTGAGAACTGGAAGCCGGACGTGGTACTCTATGATGTCCTGGGGGATGTGGTGTGCGGCGGTTTTGCGGCCCCGATCCGGGAAGGCTACGCTGAACATGTGCTGATTGTGACTTCCGGGGAAAAGATGGCTCTCTACGCGGCCAACAATATCCGGCTGGCTGTGAGGAATTTTGAGGACCGGGGTTATGCCAGTGTCTACGGTATCGTCCTGAACCACAGAAATGTGGACCAGGAAAGGGAGAGAGTTGAGGCCTTTTCCAAAGAGAGCGGCCTGCCCATCGTGGGTGAGATTCCCAGGAGCAAAGAGATTACCCGCTGTGAGGACCGCGGGATGACGGTCATAGAGGGAGAGCCGGATTCAGAGGTGAGCGCTGCCTTTCTTTCCCTGGCTGAGTCTTTGCTGAAGCTGGGCCAAGAGACGTAAAAAAAGAGGAAGAGGATATGGATAAGAAAAAGACACCTTACTATATAGACGCAGCCGGACTTTCCGAACTCGGACCGGAGCGGATTCCTGAGGAGCTGATCTCCAACCGTCACCTGATCTACAGTTCGCCGGCAACCCTGGCCTTCAATTCGCCTGGCGCCCAGGGCTTCGGCGTAAAAAGAGCGGGCCTGGCTATTCCAGGTTCGGTTATGCTGCTGGCGGCCCCGGGCTGCTGCGGAAGGAATACGACTATTTTAAGCGAGCTGGGCGGCTATAGTGAAAAATTTTTTTACCTGCTTATGGATGAGACAGATATCGTCACCGGAAGGCATTTAAAAAAGATACCCAAAGCAGTGGAACAGGTTTGTGACAGTCTGGAGCAAAAGCCTTCCGTGGTGATGATCTGTATCACCTGCGTGGATGCCCTGCTTGGCACAGATATGGAGAGAATGTGCAGGAAAGCCTCGGAGAGGGTCGGCCTGCCGGTACTTCCCTGCTATATGTACGCTCTTACCAGGGAGGGAAGGAAGCCGCCCATGGTTCATGTCAGGCAGTCCCTCTACTCCCTGCTGGAGAAGAGGAAGAAGAAAAGCACTTCTGTCAATCTTCTGGGTTATTTTGCGCCTCTGACGCAGGATTGTGAGCTTTACGGTCTGCTGAGGCAGATGGGCATCCGGAAGATCCGGGAGATCAGCCGCTGCCGGGATTATCAGGAATACCTGTCCATGGCTGAAGCCAATTTTAACCTGGTTCTGCATCCGGAGGCCAGATACGCAGCAGAGGATCTCAGAAAAAGGCTGGATATCCCCTATATTGAGTTGAGCAGACTGTACCAGATTGACCGGGTTCGCCGGCAGTATGAATTATTTGCCGCAGCCCTGGGTACGCAGATCGATGACCGGGAGGACTACGACAGGACACGGAAGACGGTGGAGGATTTCCGGCAGAGGCATCCCGGAGTGACTTTTTCTGTGGGAGAGAGCTGCAACGCCAATGCTTTTGAGCTGAGTCTGGCCCTGCTTCGCTATGGTTTTTCGGTGGCAGAAATTTTTGCCAGCCCATCGAAAGAAGATTTTGTCTATATTCATAAGATTGCGGCATTGAGCCCAAAAACCAGAGTTTATTCCAACCTGGAGCCGACCATGATCTACTATGATCTGAAAAACGCAGTGCCGGACCTGGCTGTGGGAAAAGATGCCGTCTATTATCATCCGGAGACAGCGGGCATCGAGTGGAGTGATGATATCGCTCCCTTCGGATACGCCGGGATCAGGCATTTCTTTGAAGCTTGTGAGGAGGCCCTGTCAGGCAGGCTGACCAGGGAAGTTTCTCATTCAGGGGAAACGTCTGCCGGCAAAGCAGACGACCAATGGGGCGGCGAGAGGGAAGTTCCTGTGCCCATGAAGGGGCTCCGTATCAGGATTCCCCCCTTTGCTCCGGACCAGTCCGGAGCCGCTGCCGTCTTTTGTGAGCTTGGCGGCCTTACTGTGATTCTGGATGCCGGAGGCTGTGCCGGAAATATCTGCGGCTTCGATGAGCCGCGCTGGTTTGACAGCCGCAGTGCTATTTTTTCCGCCGGACTCAGGGATATGGACGCCATTCTGGGTAGAGACGACCGGTTGGTGAAAAAAGTCGTCTCCGCCACAGATAAGATCGGAGGCAGTCATGTGGCGGTGATCGGGACGCCGGTGCCGGCGGTGATTGCCACAGATTACCGGGCCATCGGGAGGATGATCAGAAAGAAAACCGGTCTGCCTGCCGTCACGGTGGAGACCGACGGTACCAGGCTCTATGACCGGGGGGCTTCCCTGGCGTGGAAAAAACTATTCGAAACATTTACAGATAAAACCCTGTCTGACCCTGAGACAGACAGGATTGGAGTACTGGGGGCTTCCCCACTGGAATTTGGCGGCAATCCTGTGAAGAGAGAGGAGCTTTCGGTCTCTCTGGAAAAACTTTTTTCCTGGATGGAGATGCCGGCGGATCCGGTCAGGACAAAGACAGACTGTCCGGACCGGACCTGGCTTTTGTATGGGTTTGGCCATGGGATCCCCTTGATTAAAGAAGCCGGAAGGAATGCCTGTAATATTGTTCTTTCACCAGCCGGTCTTGAGGCAGCCAGGGAACTGGAGAAAAGCTTTGGAACCCCCTGGATCATGACCTGCCCGCCGGACCTCGTGGAGGAATGGAAGAAATGGGCCGAGAAGGAAGAAAGTTTCCGATCCTTGTGCCATAAAAAGATCCTCATTGTTCACCAGCAGGCTCTGGCCAACACGCTGCGCTGTCAAGTGCTCAGTCAGGTGGAAGCGGACGTGACTGTGGGAAGCTGGTTTATGATGGACCGGGATCATATGGAGACCGGAGATCTTCGGTTCAGAGAAGAGGGAGACTGGATCAGACATATTTCTTCCGCTGCCTATGATGTGATTATTGCAGATCCGCTCTTTCGGCGGGCAGTGCCTGCCTATGGGGGAAGGTGGATCGATCTGCCCCATTTTGCCGTGTCCGGAAAGGGAAGGGAAAGAGATGACAGAGGACAGGATTAGGAGAATACATGTATTCGGCATCGTACAGGGCGTGGGTTTCAGACCCACAGTCAGCCGCCATGCCATGCGGTGGGGCATCAGGGGAACGGTCTGTAATATGGGCCCCTATGTGGAAATCTATGCCAGAGGAGAGGAGAGCGCTCTGACCGCATTTACCAGGGCGGTGGAAGAGGAGGCCCCGGAGAGGGCAGTGATCCTCAGGATGGATGTGGAGGACATGGAGACCGGAGAGGAAGAAAGGGAATATGACCGTTTTGAGATTATCGAGTCCGGCAGGATTGAAGGGGACATCTTCGTGTCCCCTGACATTGCGGTCTGCGACCGGTGCATCGAAGAGATGTACAACCCGGAGGACCGCAGGTACCTGCATCCCTTCATTAACTGTACCTGCTGCGGGCCGAGGCTGACCATCCTCGATTCTATGCCCTATGACCGGGTGAGGACCAGCATGGCGGAATTTCCCATGTGCGCAGAGTGTGCCTGGGAGTACACCCACCCGGAGACCAGGCGCTATGATGCGCAGCCTGTCTGCTGCAATGAATGTGGACCGGAGGTGTACCTGTTCGAGCCGGATACCGGGAAGATCCTGGAAAAAGGCAGCCGGGCCATCCGTCATGTCCGACTTCTGATCAAGAAGGGAGGAATCGTGGCTGTCAAAGGGATCGGGGGTTTTCATCTGTGCTGTGACGCTGGGAACCGGGAGGCAGTTTTGCGGCTTCGACAAAGAAAGAGTCGTCCGCAGAAACCCTTTGCTGTGATGATGAGAAACCTGGAGGCTGTCAGGAGAGAATGCAAAGTTTTACCCTGGCAGGAAGAGATCCTGACGGGACACCAGAAACCGATTCTGCTGCTGGAGAAGGGACCGGAATGCAGTATTGATGAGACAGTGGCACCGGACAACCCCAAACTGGGGGTCATGCTCCCCTATGCTCCGGTTCAGCTGCTGCTTTTTGACAGCCGGGACGAGATAGAGATGCCCGATTGCCTGGTCATGACCAGTGCAAATGCCAGGGGAGCTCCCCTGTGCCGGGATGACAGGAATGTGGCGGAAGAGATTGCCGGTTTTTGTGACGCGGTTCTCTCCCACAACAGACTGATCAGAATCCGGGCTGACGATACAGTGATGGATGTTTTTGATGACGGTCCTTACATGATCAGAAGGTCCAGGGGTTACGCCCCTTTACCTGTCATGGTGGACCGGCCCTGGAAGGGGGATGTCCTGGCTCTGGGGGCTGAGTTGAAAAACAGTTTTTGTATCGGAAAAAACCAGCTGCTCTACCCTTCTCCCTATATCGGAGATATGGGGGATGTAAGGACAGTTAAGGCTCTTGAGGAGTCTTCTGTCAGGATGGAAGAGCTTCTGGAAGCTGTTCCCTCTCTGATAATCTGCGACAGCCATCCCGGCTACAATACAAGTATTTTCGCCAAAGAATCAGGTAAGAAAAGAGGCCTGCCGGTCCTGGAAGTGCAGCACCATTTTGCTCACATTTTATCCTGCATGGCGGAAAATGACTGGAAGGACGGCCAGGTTATCGGCGTCGCCTTTGACGGGACAGGTTACGGCAGTGACGGGACGATCTGGGGCGGTGAAATACTGATTAGTGATTATGGGACATTTTCCCGCTGGGGAAGCCTGGAACCCTTCATCCAGCCTGGCGGTGATGCCTCCGCCAGAGAGGGATGGCGGGTGGCGGTCTCCATGCTGCTGGCCCGCTTTGAGCGGGAAAAGGCGGTCTGCCTGGCCCGGGATCTTGGACTTTGTACGACCAGGGAGGCCCGGATGATCGCAGTGATGGTGGACCGGAAGATCAATTCTGTGGAGAGCACCAGCGCCGGACGCCTTTTTGACGCTGTGAGCGCGGTGCTGGGGATCCGCAGGGCTTCCAGTTTTGAGGGGGAAGCCTCCACACAGCTGCAGTTTGCCGCCCAGCGGTGGGAGGCAGCAGAGCGGGCAAAGACAGCGGAACTGTCTGCTCCCGGTCAGCATCTTTTTGACAGGCAGGATTCCCGGGAGGGGAGGTATCTGCTTGCTTCCGGCCTGCTTTTTGAGAAGATGGTCCGGGGCAGGCAGCAGGGAATGAACAGGGATTATCTTGCCTGGACCTTCCACCGGCTTCTTGCGGATATGATCGTGGAGGCCTGCCTGAAGGCAGGCAGAGAAACGGGAATTAGTACTGCGGCCCTCAGCGGAGGCGTCTTTCAGAACACCCTTCTTCTTGGCATGTGTATCAAAGACCTGGAAGAAGCGGGCTTCAGGGTTCTTCGCCACCACATGATCGCACCCAATGACGGGGGGATCGGACTGGGTCAGGCAGCCTATGGGCTGGAGTGGCTGAGGAGAAAACAGGAGGAAAAAAACAATCCTGATCATTTATTGGATCATAGATCAGAGTAAACTGCTGCAGAAAACAAACCAGGGTATTTGAAATAGTGGAATCCCAGGCGGCTTTGATGCAGACCTGAAAGGCAGGATGCAGGGCTGCGGGATTCAGAACGGAGGAAAAAATATGTGTGTAGGATTACCGGCCAGAGTGCTGACGATGAAAGACGGAATGGCAGTGGTGGATGCCTCCGGTGCAAAAAGAGAGATTTCCGCCCAGCTTTTAGAAGAGCTGGAGCCGGGCGATTATGTGATGGTGCACGCAGGTATGGCCATCGCAAAGATCGCATCAGATGACGAGGAGGAGACGGAAGACCTGCTGGAGGATCTGCTATGAGTGACAGATTGAAACAGGCCAGAGAATATTTGATGAATTACAGCGGCCCCAGGCTTCGGGTCATGGAGGTTTGCGGAACCCATACCCATGAGATATTCCGCCTGGGACTGCGGCAGCTGCTGCCGGACCAGGTCAAGGTAATCTCCGGGCCAGGCTGCCCGGTCTGCGTGACGCCCGCTGATTTTATTGATGAGGCAGTGTGGCTTGGAATCGAGAGGGGAGTCACCATATGTACCTTCGGAGACCTGGTCAGGGTTCCGGGATCGGAAAAAAGTCTGGCCCAGGCCAGGGCAGAAGGCGCCGGGGTTCAGGTGGTCTATTCACCGGCGGATGCCGTGGACTATGCAGCTGCCCATCCGGACCGGCAGGTGGTCTTCCTTTCGGTGGGTTTTGAGACCACTGTGCCGGCCAGCTGCTTTGCCTTGCAGAAGGCAGAGAAGGATCAGGTGGGGAATTTTTCCCTTCTCACTGCCAATAAAACTATGCCCCGGGCTTACCAGGCGCTTAAAGGCAGTGCGGATGTCTTCCTCTATCCCGGTCATGTCAATGCCATCACCGGCACGGAGGTCTGTGAAAAGCTGGCGGCGGAGGAAGGAATCAGCGGCGTCGTGGCAGGATTTACCGCCAGAGAACTTCTGACCGCCTTTGCGGTGCTGCTAAAGAAATATGAGGAAGGACAGCCCTTCTTTGTCAATGCCTACCCCCGGGTGGTGAAGGACCAGGGAAGTCCAGCTGCTTTGGCCATGATGGACCATTACATGGAAGCCTGTGATTCCGAGTGGAGAGGATTGGGAACAATCCCCGGGTCAGGATTGAAACTCCGAAATGAATTTGCGGCATTTGACGCCAGGGTTCGTTTTGACGTGCCAAAAATGGAGGGAAGATCCAATCCGGCCTGCCGCTGCGGCGAGGTCCTTAAGGGAGCCTGTCTGCCTACAGATTGTCCGGTGTTTGGCAAAGGCTGTACGCCCCTGCATCCTGTGGGAGCCTGCATGGTTTCAGGAGAGGGAGCCTGTTCTGCCTATTACCAGTATGGCGGCGGGCGCTGAAAAACTTAAGAGGATATTGAGAGGAGAGACCGGAATGAAAGAGATTTCTGAGAAGAAGGTTACCCTGGCCCACGGTGCAGGAGGGAGCCAGACCAACCAGTTGATTCATGATATATTTAAAAAATACTTTGATAACCCGGATCTGACCGGGGACGATGCGGCAGTCCTGTCCATGGCCCAGGGGCGGATTGCGGTTTCCACCGATGGCTTTATCGTTTCTCCGGCGGAATTTCCCGGTGGGGACATCGGTAAGCTCAGTATCTGCGGCACTGTGAATGATCTGGCCTGCATGGGAGCAAAGCCCCGATTTCTGACCTGCGCTTTTGTCATCGAGGAAGGTTTTCCCATGGACCGGCTGGACCGGATTGCCGCCTCCATGGGCCGGACCGCCAGAGAGGCTGGGGTTCACATTGTGGCCGGGGATACCAAGGTTGCCGGAAAGGGACAGGTGGACGGCGTATTTATTACCACGACGGGAATCGGGATCATCCCTGAGGGCGTGGAGACATCCGGGACAAAGGCCAGGCCGGGAGACCTGGTGATTGTCAGCGGTGACGTGGGCAGGCATGGCTGTACCATCCTTCTGGCCAGGGATGATTTTGGCATAGAGGCGGAGGTCAGCAGCGACTGTGCACCCCTGAATGCCGCTGTGGAAGAAATGCTGACTGTGACCAGGGACATCCACGTAATCCGGGACGCTACCCGGGGCGGCGTGGGTACTGTACTCTATGAGATTGCTGATCAGAGTGGTGTGGGAATTGAGTTATCGGCGGCAGATATCCCGGTCCAGGGGCCTGTGAAGGGCGTTTGCTCTATGCTGGGACTGGAGCCTCTTTACCTGGCATGCGAGGGAAGACTGGTCATCGTTGCTCCTGCTGAGTACGGCGGCCGGCTGCTGGAGAAACTGCATGCAGGAAAATATACCCGGGACGCGGCAGTGATTGGCAGGGTGACCGAGGATATGCCAGGCCGGGTGACCATGGTCACGGAAATTGGATCCAGGACGCTGCTTCCACCTCCGGGCGGGGAGCTGCTGCCCAGAATCTGCTGATGGAAGCCGGCTGTGATAAAGGAGAAAGTTATGGAAACGAGAATTGCAGTACTCTCCATCATTGTGGAGGATATAGAAAGGACAGGCCCACTCAACGAACTGATCCATGAATATTCCGCTTATGTGGTGGGCAGGATGGGAATTCCCTACCGGGAAAAGGGGATTAATATTATCAGCCTGGTTCTCGATGCACCTCAGACGCAAATCAGTACTCTGTCGGGGAAGATCGGCAGGCTGTCCGGTGTGACGGCCAAGGTAGCCTACGCCAAGGTTTAGGAAGATATTGCTGCGGCAGCCATCCGGGAATGAAGATGCCGCGGCAGGGAGGGAAGAGATACCATGAAAAAGATAGCTGTATATGGAAAAGGCGGAATCGGGAAGTCCACCACGATTTCCAACGTGGCAGCGGTTATGGCCGGGCATGGCCTGACCGTCATGCAGATCGGATGTGATCCCAAGGCGGACTCGACGGTTCTGCTGCGCCGCGGGAAAGAGGTGGAAACCATCCTGAACCTCACCAGGGATAAAGGGAAGAACATGACTCTTGAAGAGATGGTAACGCCAGGTTTTCGCGGGGTTCTTTGTGTGGAAGCAGGCGGTCCTCCGCCGGGCCTTGGATGCGCGGGAAGAGGGATCATCGCCGCCCTGGAGATGCTCAGGGAAAAGGGCGCCTATGATCGTTATCACCCGGATGTGGTGATCTATGACGTGCTGGGAG
>JBGUIF010000113.1:0-2819 GCA_045112755.1 Anaerobutyricum sp. | reverse complement strand
TTTTTCCTATAGATAAAAATATTCGATTGCCAACCAAAGAGTTTTCTTGCCTGTTCCGGCATGACTTTTCGCCACGCGAGTCCCGACAATCTTTGTTTTGACGGGAAAGACATTGGTTTTGAAAAAAACGGGCAGAAGAAAAGCCCTGATCACACCTTCCTATCAGGAAGGAAATCAGGGCCCCTATGAATTATTCTTTTAAATTGTTTTTAAAACTATCAGATATTACAAATATTATGAAATATAGTCATCCCATTTTGCAGTATCATCAGGAAAGCCATCATGTCGCGCCCTGATGCTGTACGCAGGCCGCTGCCAGCTCTGTCCCCATGCGGCAGCATTCTTCCAGTGTCCTTCTCTTCAGTAAACCGGATATAAAGCCTGATACAAAACTGTCTCCGGCTCCTGTACTGTCAACAGCCCGGACAGGCAGTGCAGGAATCTTAAAGAATTTTCCGGATTCCTCCCTGACAAAGCATCCATTGGGACCGGCTTTGATGATGACATTGCGGATTCCACGATCACGAAGGGAAGCAGTCATCCGGGCATAATCCTTCTCCCCCGTCAGATATTGTGCCTCATTCTCATTGGGGAAAATGTAGTCAATCAGCGGCAGGACTTCCTCAAGGTCAGAAAGAGCCATATTCCTGAAAGTGGGAAGCTTGGTGTCAGCACAGACCGTCATCCCCTCTTCTTTGGCCTGCCGGATCAGCCGGATTACAGACTTCGGACGGTCTAAAGGCGCCCGGAAGAGGCTGGCCAGGGAAAGGATCTTCGCACCGGTTCCCTTCAGGACGGAGGGGTCTGGTTCATAGGATCCCAGCATGGTCGCCGGGCTGTTTATGGACTCTCTGTCTCCGTTTTCAAAGACCTGCAGATTGGCAACGGGCGTAGTCACAGAGTCATCGATGGAGATCCCCTCCGCAGCGATCTGATGATTCTGAATCACCGACATCAAAAGCTGGCCGGCAGCATCCGGTCCAATCACACCCACCAGTTTTACCCGGTGCCCCAGTCTTGTCAGGTTTGTTGCCTGATTCAGGGCGTCGCCGCCCGGACTCAGCGTGATACTGTCAGCCGTATATACATTCTTTTTGCCGGAAGTAAGCCTGCGGTTCCTGGTGATACAGTCCACCACCATCTGGCCGGCGCAGATGACGTCTGTACCAATCATATCTGCTGAGCTAGTATCGCATGACTCCGGTGTCTGAGTTTGGTTATTCTGTTTTTTCATCATTTTCCTCCCCATCAATGATGATTCGTCTCCTCTTTTTCACCAAGTACTGTGGTGACTTCTTCCGCAAACTTTTCAGGATAATCACTGACCAGCATATGGGTGCTCTCAGGAAACCGAACAGCCCGGTAGGGCGTTGTCACATGTTCTTTGTACCAGTCCGCCAGGGCCGGTGAGAAAAGGGATCCCGGATCTGCAAAAAAGTAAGTGACCGGCACTGTAATCTGTCCGACCACCGGACGATGATCCTGGGCTTTCATGGAAGCCGCCAGGCTTTTCAGCACGGATTCATCACAGCTTTCCAGCCTCTCTTTCAGTGGCTTTTTCAGGAGAAAAGAAGGAATTTTTCCCAGTTTTGGAACGGCCCCTATGGCAAATTCCTTATACAGGGTGTAAAAGTCCTCGTTCGCCTCCCGCTGTGCATCTTCTTTCGTATATTTTCCCTTGTACAGGCCAAGTGTCCATTCTTCATCATTAATCTGCTTTGGTGTCATGTCACAGAGTACAATCTGTTTCAAAGCAGCACAGCCATAGAGTCGTACATAGGTAAATACAACGCCGGCACCCATGGACCATCCCAAAAGTGTGATATTGGAAAGGGAAAGTCCCCGGATCAGTTCATGGAGATCTCCGGCCAGGGTTTCCATGGTAGGGCTGCCGCTGTTGGCCTTTTTGCTCCCCCCATGCCCACGGTGATCATAAATGATACATCTGGCCTGATTCTGCAGTCTTTCAACCGGCTCCAGAAATATATCATGAGAACTCGTCCAGCCGTGCATCATAATCAGTGTCTCCGGGCCCTGTCCTTTGTCCTCATAATATAACTTCTCTCCATTGGAAAGTGTGAAATAGCTCATAAAACAATACCTCCAGCTTTATCCAGTCAAGCTGCTTCTGTGACAGTATAAATGTTTTTATGTCTATCAGTTTATCATGTTTTTAAAAATAAATATAGAGATTAGATTACAAGGCCAACGAAAACGCCCATCAAGAGGGTTCCTTTCGGATTCCCCGCCTGATGGGCGTCTCCTTTACTCAAGTCCCGGAAATATGCTTAGACCGGGAGAAATGCTGCATATTCTGTCAGCAGTTCCCTATTTACGGGACTTTCCAATTAGTTTTGCTGTGCGAACCTTTGACGGTCCGGCTTTCTGACCCCCTCTGATGAAGCCTTCGGCACATCGCAGAGCTGCGTATAGGAAGATGCCTTCGGCATCGCGCAACCCGCACGGAATCGTCAAGACGATTCCGATTAAACCCGCCGCCGTCTTCTGAAGAGCAGGAATGCAATACCTGCCAGGGAGGCCAGGAAGAGTCCCAGATAAGGAAGGATCGGTGTAGTGTCACCTGTCTTGGAGGATCTGCTCTTACGTGTCAGTTTGTTGATGAAGGTAACTTTTACACTTTCATTGTCGTAAATCCTGCACGTGAGTGTTTCTCCCCTGCCCGACTGAATGACTTCGCCGTTGTAGTTGATCCTGTATTTCGCACTGTAATCTCCGTCGCCGTCTTCAGACAGATGGTAAGTGATCTTGCTGCCGTCTGATGCATAGACCGGAAGGTCATCCCAGGTGGTGGTATCCAT